>JANLSF010000939.1:0-11124 GCA_031362285.1 Gemmatimonadota bacterium
CCTGTCGTCCAACCGCGTGGACCCGACGGGCACCTACGGTGGCGTCGGGTGGATCATCGGGCCGGACGGTCTGATCCTGGCGACCACGTCGCGCGAGCGGCCCTTCGCCACGATCGACCTCGACCTGGACGACGCGGCCACCACGCGTTTCAGCTACCCGCGCTACGTGTTTGGCGATCGCGCGTGAGCCGCTCGCACGCAGCCATCGCGGCGGAGCGAATCTCGTAAGACGGGCGGCGTCATCGTGTCTCAGCACCTGATCCCAGGCTGGCGAGCAGCTCGTCGAGCTGGTCGAACGCCTCGGGCATCGCTTCCGCCGATCCGGCGTCGCGCACTTCCTTCGAGGGATAGCGATCGTGCACGACCACCAACGTCTGGCCGGCGCGTTCCTCGAACGTCACCGTCGTGACGGTCTGGCCGGCGTCACCTTCCTCGTTGGTCCACACGAGGCGCGCGTGCGGTGTCACGTCGAGGTACGTGCCGAAGAACGCCATCGTCGAATCTTCGTGGCGAAACACCAGGCGATACTGCCCCCCGACGCGAACATCCATGTCGCAGGAGAGCAGGGTCAGCCCATACGATTTGGGCACCCACCACCTCCTGAACAGCTCCGCCTTGGTCCACGCCTCGAACACGAGGCGCGCGGGCCCGTTGACGGTGCGCGTGACGACGAGTTCGCAGTCGGACGTCCGCTCCACCACCGTGTGGTTCTTCGCGGGGCTGACTTCACCTTCTCTTCTTTGGTCCATTGGCTCTCTCCTCCCGTTTCAGTTCGTCGACAACACGATCCAACTCGTCGAAGCGCGCGGCCCAGAGCCGGCGATACCGATCGATCCATGCCGCCTCGTCTTCCAGTCTGCGCAGCCCGAGCTTGCAGGTCCGCACGCGCCCAACCTTCTCCGTGCTGACGAGCCCCGCTTCCTCCAGAACGCCGACATGCTTCCTCATGCCCGTCACGGTCATGTGGAACCGCTCGGCGAGGGCCGTGATCGAAGCGTCCGAGCGCCCGAGGTGCTCCAGAACGCCGCGTCGGGTGGGGTCCGAGAGCGCGCCGAACGAGGCATCGAAGTGGGGTGGGCTATACTGAACCATATGGTTCAGTATATCAGCACGGGTCACGGCATGCAAGGCGCTCTTCCGTGGTCACCGCCACATGACCAAGGAGGGTCTACGCACGGTCAGGGGAGTGTGGTGTCCGGCCTCGGCGTCCAGATCGCGAGGCGCCTGCGCTGGGCACCTTGGGCAGACGTAGCGGCACTTGCACGAGCACGCGAGGAGGTACTCGCGGGCTGACGGTCCCCCCGTTGCGCGACGGGCCGCTTCGCTGCAACATCCGCGCGGCGCGGGTCCAACGATGCGTGCGGCAGAAGCCGGCGTCGAGCGCACTTCCCCGGTCGATCACCACGAGGCACACCTTGGCTACCATGGGCTCCATGCCTTGCCGGCTTGTCACCGTGTCTGTCGGACTGGCGCTCCTGGCGACGACCGACGGTTGCACGGCAGCGTCGCACTCGCAGGACTCCGTCGCGTTGTCCGCGCAGGTGGACTCACTCTTTCTCCGCGAGATCCGTCCGGGCACGCCCGGCTGCGCCGTTGGCGTCTACCGCAGCGGCGAGATCGTCCTCGCGCGCGGGTATGGCGTCGCGAGCATCGAGGATGGCCGCCCGATCACCTCGCGGTCGACGTTCAACCTCGGGTCCGCCTCGAAGCCGTTCACGGCGCTCGCGGCGCTCATGCTCGAACAGCGCGGCCAGCTCTCCATGGCCGACGATGTGCGCCGTTGGGTGCCGGAACTCCCGGACTACGGCAGGCCCATCCGCGTGCGCGACCTCCTGCAGCATACGAGCGGTCTCCGCGATTTCGGGACACTGGAACTGCTGTCCGGCCGCGTCGTCTCGACGCAGGCGGAGTTTCTCGGGCTCGTCGCCTCGCAGCGCGCACTCAACTTCGAACCGGGCACGCGCCACGAGTACAGCCATACGGACTTCGGCGTCCTTGGCCTCATCGTGCAGCGCATTGTCGGCGTCCCTTTTGGTGAGCACGCGCAGTCCGCGATGTTCGGCCCGATGGGAATGAAAACGACGTTCGTTGACGACCTCCGCAAGAGCGCGTTGCGGGATCGGGCTTACGGTCACCAGGTCCCACCGCAAGGGCCGAGCGTCGCCTTCCCCACCTCGCACACCTTCGGTGGCGACAACGTCTACGCCTCGGTGGAGGACCTCGCCCGGTGGGACCGGAACTTCGACGCACCGATCGTCGGCGGGGCGGCCACCATGGCGCGCATGCTGAGCCGTCCGACGCTTCCGAACGGCGACACCATCCCGTACGCCCATGGCCTTCGCCTCGGAACGTACCGCGGGCTGCGCACCGTTTCACGTCGTGGCCATCCGCCCGGCACGCAAGCCGTGTTCATGCGATTTTTGGACCAGAAGTTCACGGTAGCTACCCTGTGCAACTCCGACGACCTCGAGGCACCGCGCTTGGCAGAGAGCGTGGCCGATATCTATCTCGCGGACAAGATGAGTCCGAAGGCGAGACGGTTGCCGCCACCCAAGGCCGTGGCGATGTCGGCACGGGAACTCACGCGCTACGCCGGCGCCTACCGGTCGCTCGACGATCCCTGGAACGTGGGGTCCCTTGAAGTGAGGAAAGGCGTCCTCGGGGAGATCATCCCCGACGATGCAACAGACGAAGCATTCTTCCCGATGACACCTGCGGGCGACGGCCGCTTCTTCGAGGTTGGGCGCACGGGCAACGTGGGCCTGTTCACGTTCCGGTCGTCGGCGCCTGGCGGTCCCCTTCGACTGGAAGTGTCCTGGAACGAGGGACCAATCGACCTGTCCGAGCGGGTCACTGATTCTGCCGTCTGGCGACCATCCCCCGCCGCCGTCGCCGAGTATGCCGGCAGCTGGTTCAGCCCGGACCTCGACGCAGGCTGGCGGCTTGAGACCCGCGGGTCACAACTCGTGCTCCGCCGCAGCGGTCACATTGATCTGACGCTTCAGCCAGTGGCGCGCGACCGCTTCCTGCGCGGCCTCGGGGCGGAGGGCGACGTCTCCGTGCGACTGCAATTCCATCGCGACAGGGCGGGCAGGGTGAGCGAACTGTCCGTGTCGACCCTGCCGGGCGAGGACTCGGTTCGCAACCTGCGATTCACTCGCCTCTTAGCGAGCTAGGCGACGGGCGGCTGCGTGCAGGGCGTGCATCGGCCGACCTCGCTGAAGCGATCCCTTTTCACCTTGAATGACGGAGCTCGATTCCATGAAGCACCATGCGCCCGCAGGCTGCTGGATCGCCTTTGCCGCTGTCCTGTCGGCGTGTGCGGCCAAGGAAGAAGCGCCGCGCCGCGCATCGGCCGCTGCGCCCAACGTCGTCTCGCTCACGTCCACCGAGTACGCCACCGACGCCCCGGACACGATTCCGGCCGGATGGACGACGTTTCGCCTGACGAATCGGGGCCACGAGGTCCATTACGGGCACATCGTGCGACTGGCGCCGGGAAAGACGGTGCAGGACCTGGTGGACGCCTACGCGGAGGCGATCCGCACCTCCGGGCCCCGTCCGACGTGGGTGACGCGCTTCGGCGGCCCGGGCGGCACCTTTCCCGGCGATACCTCAAGCGTGACGCAACAGCTCGAGCCCGGGAGCTACGTGTGGATCTGCCCCGTCGAGGACAACGGTGGGAACCCCCACTTCGGGAAGGGAGAGGTCAAGCCCTTCGTGGTCAGGGCTTCGGACGGCCCGATGGCCGACAGTGCCGCACGGCCCAAGGCGAGCATGGTGATCCGTCTCAAGGATTTTTCGTTCGACGTCGATTCTTCCATCCCGGCCGGGCGGCAGACGATCCGTGTCGCGAACGCGGGTCTGGAACCGCACGATCTGGTCATGATGAAGCTCAATCCGGGAATCACGAGTGATCAGGTATTGGCGGCGATGAATCCGGAGCGCGCGCGGCGACCCGGCCAGGCGGCAGCGCCGCCACCGCCGCTGGAAAGCCTCATGACGGGAGCCGGGGGCATCGCGGCCATCGCTCCGGGGATGGAATCGTTCTTCGACGCGACGTTGAGCCCGGGTGAATACGTGCTACTCTGCATGGCGACCGCCCCGGATGGCCGGTCGCATATCGAGCACGGCATGGTCAAGCAGATCCGTATCCACTGACGGCTCGGATCTGAACGCGTCGCACGTCACTCGTCATCGTTGCTCACCGATGGAGATGGCCATGCGCGTTGAACACCTCGAGATCTCGGATCGCTTCTGCGGCCCTCCACGATCGGGAAATGGCGGCTACGTCTGTGGACGGATCGCCGAGCACATCGTTGGTGCCGCGGCGGTCCGCTTGTGCATGCCGCCTCCGCTCAACACGGAACTGCGTCTCGAGTCCACCGATGAGGCGGCCACGCTCTATCGTGACGAGCAGGTGGTGGGCGAAGGCAAGCGGTCCGAGTTGAACATCGAGGTGCCGCCATGCCCGACGCTTGCGCAGGCCCAGGAGAGCGCCAAGTCATTCCTGGGCTTCAGGACGCATGCATTCCCCGGCTGCTTCGTCTGTGGCCCGGATCGCCGCTCAGGCGATGGACTTCGCATCTTTCCCGGCGCCCTCCCCCAGGGTTCAACGCTCGCGTCGCCCTGGATTCCCGACGAATCCCTGGCGGATGCGTCTGGCAACGTGCGATCCGAGTTTCTCTGGTCAGCCCTGGATTGCACGGGCGGATTTGCGGTGATGCCGGTTGAAGAGGGGCTGGCCGCCGTCCTCGGGGAACTGACGGCATCCATCGAGGGCACGTTGGCCCACACCGAGCGATGCATTGCCCTCGGATGGCGGATCGGCTCTGATGGACGCAAACTGTTCGCGGGCTCGGCCATCTATACAGAAGAGGGTCGCCTGATCGCCAAGGCCCGGGCGGTCTGGCTCACGGTCCAGGCGGCCGCCTGGAGCTGATGGAACAGGATGGCAGCGTGGTCACGGTCATCGACCGGCTCGATGGCACGAAGCACGACTGCGCGAACGTGCTGGTGCAGGACCTCGACAGGCCGAGCCCCCGCTAACCCACCCGCCCATGCTCGCCGCCAAGAAGAAGCGCGCCGCCCCCAAGTCGAAGAAGGCCGCCGCCGCGAAGACGCGCGGGCTCGACGCGACGCACCTGGACAGTGCGTCCCCGCCGGCCGCGGTCGAGGCGCTCGCCAAGCGGGTCAAGAGCGACGGCGGCACGGTGCTCGCCACCTACAAGGACCCGCTCGGCGGACGGTGGCAGCTGCTGTGCGCCCTCCCGATCGAATCGGTGTCGCCCACGCCGTACCAGCGCGACCTCTCCGATCCGCATGTGGCGCGCCTCGCCGACGCGATCGACAAGCTCGACCGCTTCCTCGATCCGCTGGTGGCCGTGCCGGCACCCGACGGCGGCTACTGGACCCCCAACGGCAACCACCGGCTGGGCGCCATGCGGCAGCTCGGCGCCAAGGCGATCGTCGCCATCGTGGTGCCTGAGCCCGAGGTTGCGCACCGGATCCTCGCCCTCAACACCGAGAAGGCGCACAACCTGCGCGAGCGCTCCCTCGAGGTGGCACGGCTCGCGGAAGCGCTGGCCCAGCTCGACGACCGCGCGGAGAAGTCGTACGCGGCGGAGTTCGAGGAGGCGCCGCTCATCACGCTGGGGTTCTGCTACATGGAGAACGGTCGCTTCTCGGGAAGCGTGTACCACTCGATCCTCCGGCGGTGCGACCAGTTCCTCGGCGCCAAGCTCCCCAACGCGATCACGGAACGGCGCGCGCGCGCGGCCAAGCTCCTCGAGCTCAACGAGCACGTGAACGCGGCGGTGGCCAAGCTCAAGGCCAAGGGGCTCGAGAGCCCGTACCTCAAGAACTTCGTCGTCGCGCGCATCAACCACCTGCGCTTCGTGAAGGACAAGCACCCCGACTTCGACTCGACGATCGACAAGATCCTGGGCGCGGCGCGGCGCTTCAACACCGAGAACGTGAAGTCGGACCAGGTGGCGCGGAGCGGCGGCGGAGCGGCAGGGGAGGAGTAGCGCACCGCGGGCCGCTGGAGGCGCGCCACCTCCCCAACGCTGGCGGCGCCCTCTGGGGCCCGTAAGTTCAGGCATGGCTGGTTCGCCGTCACGCGACGGGGCTGACGCCCTGCGCGCCTTGCTCGACCGCACCCTTGGCGACTCCCTCACGATCGAGCGCGAACTCGGCGGCGGCGGGATGTCGCGCGTCTTCCTGGCCGAGGAACGCGCCCTCGGCCGGCGCGTGGTGGTGAAAGTGCTGGCCCCCGAGCTGGCGCACGAGCTCTCCTCGGAGCGGTTCGCCCGCGAGATCCGCCTCTCGGCCAAGCTCCAGCATCCCAACATCGTCCCGGTGCTTTCCGCCGGCGCGGCCGCCGACGTGTCGTACTACACCATGCCGTACGTCGAGGGTGAGTCGCTGCGCGCGCGGCTCGACCGGCTGCGGCCCGGCGAACGCCTCCCGCTCACGGAGGCCATGGCGGTGCTGCGCGATGTCGCGCGCGCGCTGGCGTACGCCCACGACCTCGGGGTGGTCCATCGCGACATCAAGCCGGAGAACGTGCTCCTCGGCTACGACGCGGCGGTGGTGGCCGACTTCGGCATCGCCAAGGCGATGGCCGCCGCCCGCACGCAGGAGGGGCCGCTTTCCGGCGCGACGCTCACCCAGGGCGGGATGGCGCTCGGCACGCCCGCGTACATGTCGCCGGAACAGGCCGCCGGCGATCCGACGGTGGATCACCGCGCCGACGTCTATGCCTGGGGTATCCTCGCGTGGGAACTCCTCGCCGGCGTGCATCCCTTCGCCGACCGGAAGTCGGTTCAGGCGTTGGTCACGGCCCATCTCATCGAGGTGCCGCGTCCACTCGAAGAGGTGGCGCCGGGGGTGAACGCGGACGTTCGCACATTGATCATGCGCTGCCTGGCCAAGGATCCGGCCGATCGGCCCGCGAGTGCGCGAGCCATCGTCGACGCACTCGCCGCTTCGACGAACGCGAGCGAGGGCGATGGGCGAGCGGGACGCGCGCCGGCGCCGACCGCGACGCGGGCCGTCGCGAGTGGGCTGCCCTGGCACCCGCGCCGAGTCGCTACCGTGGCCGTGGCCATGGGCGCGCTGGCCCTCGGCGGATGGGGCACGCTGTGGCTGTCACGGCGGGCGCCAGTGCGGCCAACTCCCGCACCGACGCGCGTGTCGTCCAGCTCGAAGGGCTACGACGCCTACCTGCGCGGCAAGGTGCGCGTGAGCAGCGAGAACCGGCAGGACAACGAGGCGGCGATCCTCGCCCTGCGCGAAGCGGTCGCGGCCGACCCTGCGCTCGCGCCGGCGTGGGCCGAGCTGGCGCGGGCCTACCACATCAACGGGTTCTACTTCGCGCCGGACTCGGCGAAGAAGCGGCTGACCGAGGACGCCGAGGTCGCCGTGGAGAAGGCACTCGCGCTCGACCCGAACCTCGCGGCCGCGCACCTGGCGCGTGCCCTCCTGCTCTGGACTCCCGGGCGCCGCTTTCCGCACGACCTGTCGGTGCGGGCCTACCGTCAGGCGCTCGCCCTCGACTCCACGCTCGACGAGGCGCACCACCAGCTGGCCGTGATCTACTTCCATGTGGGGATGCTCGACAAGGCACAGTCGGAGGTCGAGCGGGCGCTCGTGCTCAACCCCGGCAACACGCTGGCCCGCTTCCGCCTCGGCGTCATCGACATGTACCGGGGCGAGTACGAGCGCGCGTACGCGTTCTTCAACAGCACGTCGCTCGACCGGAACCCCACGCTCTGGGCGTTCCAGACGGCCACGGCGCTGTTCCGGCTGGGGCGCGTGGCCGAGGCCACGGCGCTCATCGACAAGTTCCTGCGCGAGTATCCGATGGACGAGGGGGGCACGGGGTACAGCGTCCGCGCGATGATGCTGGCCAAGGCGGGACGGCGCCCCGAGGCGGAAGCGGCGATCGCGAAGGCGCTCGCGGCGGGGCGCACCTTCGGCCACTTCCATCATGCCGCGTACAACATCGCCTCGGCGTACGCGCTGCTGGGCGAGCGCGACAAGGCGATCCTCTTGCTGCAGGACGCGGCGGACAACGGCTTCCCGTGCTATCCGCTGTTCGCGAGCGACACGCAGCTCGATGGGCTGCGGACGGACCCGCGTTTCGTGGCCTTCCTGGCCAAGCTCCAGCGCGACTGGGAGCAGCGGAAGCGCGCCCTGCAGTGAACAGGCTGGCCCACCTTGCCGGAGAACTCATGGAATCGCCCGCACCCACCACGATCGGAGCACCAGTCAACCGCGCGCTCCTCGTCAGCGGCCTCGTCCTGCTCGCCGTCGGCCTGCTCTGCCACCTGCTCGCCGCACAAGCCATCGGCGGCAGCTACATCGCCTACCGCGACCACATCGGCGGCTTCGTGATCCTCTGCCTCGTCCCCGGCGCCATCCTCGCCGGGCTCGGCTGGCGATTCTGGAGAGGGCGTCACGACATCACCCTGGCCGCACTTGGGCTGCTGCAGACCGTGCTCGGCATCTGGGTCTACATCGAGCGGTTCAGCGTCCACGGCTGAGCGGTCCGCTCGCAGGCGGAGCCGGGAACCCGTATACTGAGGGGAGCCACACCGAGTGACCTCCCCGTCCCGTGATTCCCATGATCGAACTCATCCTGCCGGTTGGCGCCGCCCTCTTCGTGCTCCTGGCGCTCTCGCTCCGCGTCGTCAAGGAATATGACCGCGGCGTCGTCTTCTTCCTCGGCAAGTTCACCGGCGTGCGCGGCCCGGGCCTCATCATCCTCGTGCCCGTGCTCGAGCAGATGACGCGGGTCACGCTGCGCACGATCACGATGAACATCCCGTCGCAGAAGATCATCACCAAGGACAACGTCTCGATCGACATCGCCGCGGTGGCGTACTACCACATCGTCGATCCGGCCAAATCGGTGATCGCGATCGAGAACATCGACCTGGCCATCAACCAGATCAGCCAGACCACGGTCCGGAACGTCGTCGGCCAGTTCAGCCTCGACCAGCTCCTCTCGCAGACGCTTGACATCAACGCCAAGATCAAGGACGTGATCGACGGTCACACCGAGCCATGGGGCGCCCAGGTGAGCGCGGTCGAGATCAAGGACATCACGCTGCCCGACAACATGCAGCGCGCGATGGCCAAGGAAGCCGAAGCCGAGCGCGAGCGGCGGGCGAAGATCGTGGCGGCCGAAGGGGAGTTCCAGGCCGCAGTGAAGCTCGGCGAGGCGGCGGACATCATCGCGGCGCACCCGGTGGCGCTCCAGCTCCGCACCCTGCAGACGATGGCCGAGATCAGCGTCGAGAAGAACTCGACGATCATCTTCCCGGCGCAGTTCATGACCACGGTGCAGGAAGCGATCAAGCTGATCGGCGACTCGAAGATCGGGTGATCGCCGGCCGCACGGGCGACCTCCGGGCGGGAGGTCGCTGACCCTTCCGGGTCGATGGACCAACCGCAAGGCGAATTGCGCGGAGGGGCGCGTCGCGAGAGATTCCATTCACCTCTCAGGGAGTTCGCCATGCGCACGTTTACGGCGGTGATCGAACGCGACACCGAGACCGATCTCTTCGTCGGGTATATCCCGGGTTGGCCGGGGGCACATTCGCAGGGTGCGACGCTCGATGAGCTCCGGTCCAACCTGCGCGAGGTCGTCGCCATGCTCCTCGAAGACGGTGCTCCGTCGCTCGACGCGGAGTTCGTGGGGACGCAGACGCTCGAGGTCGCGTAGGAAACGTGGGACGGATTCCTCCGCTCCGCCCGCGAGAAGTCATCGCCATCATCAGCGGACTTGGATTCGTCGAAGTGCGCCAACGCGGCTCCCACAAGCAGTTTCGGCATGCGGACGGTCGCGGCACGACGGTCCCGGACCACGGAGGCCGAGACATTTCGCCGGTGCTCGTTCGTCAGATCGCGAAGGATATCGGCCTGTCTGCAGACGAGTTCCTCGCGCGTCGGTAGGCAGGGGCGAGCCGCCTACCGCAGCGTGTACACGTACCGCCCGCTCGTGGTCGGCCCGCCCAGCACGCCCACCCGGGTGACCTCCACCACGAGCGAGCCGGGCGCCTGCCGCGTGAGCGCGTGCCGCACCTCCGCCGTCATCTCCTTGCCGTCGGCCGCGTTGGTGAATCGGTGCCGCGTGGTGATCACCAGCGTGTTCCCCGCCCAGGCCGTCGTCGAGCGCTGTTCCTGCACCGCGCGTCCCACGGCGACGTCGTTCCGCGTCTCGCTGCCGTCGAGTGCATACGTGAAGCTGAGCGGCGGCTGCAGGTCGTAGGGCGCGTAGAACTCGTACGCCAGCACGAGGCGGTCGCCGCGTTGGGCGATGGTCAGCGGCGAGCCCCACCCGCTGCCCATGTCGCCCACCGTGAACGCGGCATTGCCGCCGCCGGCCGGCGCGCGCGGGTCGCCACCGGTGGTCGGGGGCGCGGCCGGCGCCGGCGCCACCCACACTCCGGAGAAATCAGGGTGTGGCTGCTGCGACTGTGCGGTCCGTGCCACCAGCACGGCGCACGCCAGCGACAGACCGATCGTGATGCGCCTCATCCTGCGCTCCCCTTCGATGATGTCCACTTCGTCCATTGGGCCACGGTCATCACGGTCCGGAATCCCACGTGCGACGTGCCGCTGTCGGTCGCCCCCGGCGAGCGCGCACTCACGCGATAGCCACGGCAATACGAATCGCTGCAGAGGAACGAGCCGCCGCGCACCACGCGCGCCGGCGGCCCCTCGCGAACGGGATCGAGTCCCTTGGTGGGCCCCGTCGGGTCGCCCACCGCGCCGCGCGCGGCATCTGCCGCGTAGGCGTCGGGGCGGTACCAGTCCATGGTCCACTGCCAGACGTTCCCCACCATGTCGTACAGGCCGAACGCGGTGGACGCATACGATCCCACCGGCTTGGGCTCGGCCGCATGCGTGGGAAACGCGCCTTCATAGATGTTGGCCTGCGGATGGTGCGGATCGAACGCCGAGTCGCCCCACGCGAATGCGGTGCGCCGATTGCCGCCGCGCGCCGCAAACTCCCACTCGGCTTCGGTGGGGAGCCGAGCGCCCGTCCAGGTGGCGTACGCCACCGCGTCGTCCCACGCCACGTGCACCACGGGACAGCTGTCCTTGCCGGCG
>JANLSF010000943.1:0-2584 GCA_031362285.1 Gemmatimonadota bacterium
CAAGCGCCGGAGGGTCTGACCATGGCCCGCTATACCGGTCCCAGCTGCCGTCAGTGCCGTCGGGAGGGCACCAAGCTCTTCCTCAAGGGCACCAAGTGCTTCACGGAGAAGTGCCCCGTCGAGCGCCGTCCGTATGCGCCGGGCCAGCACGGCCAGGCCACCGCGCGTCGCCGCAAGGCGAGCGAGTACGCGAAGCAGCTCCGCGAGAAGCAGAAGATCAAGCGCATGTACGGCCTGTCGGAGCGCCAGTTCCGCAACACGTTCGACCGGGTGCGGTCGCTGCCGGGCATGACCGGGCACAACCTGCTCGCGTCGCTCGAGAGCCGTCTGGACAACATCGTGTACCGCATGGGCTTCGCGGCCAGCCGCAAGGCGGCCCGGCAGCTCATTCGGCACCGCCACGTGGACGTCGGTGGACGCCTGGTGGACATCCCGAGCTTCGTCGTCGATCCGGGCGTCGAAGTGAAGGTTCGCCCGGGCTCGCACGAGCACCAGGGCGTGCTGGGGGCCCTCGAACAGGCGGCCCGTGGCGCCTCGCTGAACTGGATCGCGGTGGACCGTGAGACCTTCACGGGCCGGATGCTCGAGCGCCCGACGCGCCCGAACATCCCGATCGCGGCGCAGGAGCAGCTGGTCGTGGAGCTCTACTCGAAGTAATGCTGGGCGGGGCGGTGCCTGCCGCCCCGCAGGTCGGGACCCTGACTCCCGAACGGGTCCGCCACGCGTCAGGGGCGAGGCGGAGCGTGGTGACCGGCGCAGGCCGGTTGCCAGACCTCACAACGGATCAACCAACTCATGTCGCAGACCATTGACCTTCGCGGGCTTGTCCGTCCGCAGCTGGTGGAAGCCACCAAGCGCGAGGACCACCCGAACATCGCCGAGTTCCGCCTGCAGCCCCTGGAGCGTGGCTTCGGCCACACGCTGGGCAACGCCATGCGGCGCATGCTCCTCTCCTCGCTCCGCGGCTCGGCCGTGTGGGCGTTCCGCATGGACGACGTGGTGCACGAGCACCAGACCATGGCGAAAGTCGTGGAAGACATCCACCAGATCATCGCCAACCTCAAGACGCTGACGCTGGCGCTGGCCGACGACGTCGAGCACACGATCCTGCGCATCCAGCGCTCGTCGTCGGGTGCGGTGACGGCCGGCGACATCCAGCAGCAGGGCGGCGTGCGGATCCTGTACCCGAACCAGCATCTCTTCACGCTGCAGGACAACCGCGAGATCAACGTCGAGCTCTACATCAACAAGGGGCGCGGCTACATCGAGTCCGAAGGGCACCCGCTCGATCGCGGGCTCCCGGTGGACCTGGTCCGCATCGACGCGATCTACAACCCGGTGCGCCGCGTGAACTTCGCGGTGGCCGAGACGCGCGTCGGGCAGCGCACCGACTACGATCGGCTGACGCTCACGGTGGAGACCAACGGCACGATCTCGCCCGAGGAGGCGGTCAGCTACGCCGCCGCGCTGTCGCAGACGCACTTCCAGTACTTCGCGGGCTTCGGGTCGCACCAGTCGGCGCCGATGCCGGCCTCGGGCGACGTGCTCGGTGCCGATGCCTCGCGCCTCAAGGACCTCTTCAAGAACCCCATCGACGACCTCGAGCTGTCGGTCCGCTCGGTGAACTCGCTCAAGAACTCGAACATCCGGTCCATGGGCGACCTCGTCCGGCAGACCGAGACGCAGATCCTGCAGGTCAAGAACTTCGGCAAGAAGTCGCTCCAGGAGATCGCGGATCTCCTCGAGCGCGAGGGACTGACCTTCGGCATGCGCTACGAGGAGAACGGCGAAGGCGTCCGCGTCCTCGACTGGGGCACGCCGCCGTCCCGTGCCGCGGCCAACGCGCCCGACGACGAGGAGGAGTAACCCATGCGCCATCGCAAGGCCGGTCGTTCGCTGCGCCGCACGAGTGAGCAGAAGCTCGCCCTGATGCGCAGCCTGGCGTCCTCGCTCATCGAGCGCGGGGCCATCGAGACCACCGAGGCAAAGGCGAAGGAGCTGCGTCCCTTTGTCGAGAAGCTGATCACCAAGGCCCGCTCGGGCACCCTGCACGCCCGCCGGCTCGCCGGTCGGGACGTCCAGAAGCGCGAACTCGCGGACAAGCTCTTCCAGGAGCTCGGTCCCAAGTACGCCACGCGCCCGGGCGGTTACACGCGCATCCTCAAGACCGGCCACCGCAAGGGTGACGGCGCCGAGATGGCGCGCATCGAGCTCATCGAGGGATAACCGATGCCCATTGCCCGCCACCGCTGCTTCTCGTGTGACAAGGGCGTTGCCTATGGCAACATCCGTTCGCACGCCAACAACAAGACGCGCCGCACCTGGAAGCCCAACCTCCAGGTCGCCCGCATCGAGCATGAAGGCAAGATCATCAAGATCAAGGTCTGCACGCGCTGCCTGTCGGCCGGGAAGATCCGCCGCGCGCCGCGCAAGGCCGCCGTCGCCTAGGCGACCCTTGCCGCCCGATGGCCCGACCGGGGGAGCCTGCGAGGGCTCCCTCGTGTCGCATCGGGAACCCGTTCGCCCACCGCGTCGCCTCCCCCCATCATGCCTACCGCGCTGATCTCCGGCATCACGGGCCAGG
>JANLSF010000950.1:0-4255 GCA_031362285.1 Gemmatimonadota bacterium
GGCTGGCGTCGTCGACCAGGTTGAGCGCGCGCAGTTCGGTCGAGACCATGCGCAGCGCGGCCTCGGACTCGTAGTAGGCGTTCACCGCGCGATCGTGAAAGGCGGGCATCATGATGGCAGTCTCCAGGGCGGCGCCGGGCCTGCGCGCCGCCCGTGAGGGCTAGAGGTCGCCGCGCTGCATCATCCGACGCGCCACCGTGTCGATGACCGAGAGGCTGTCATACGCCCCCTGGAGCACGCGACCCCGGATCGAGTCGACGCGGGAGGCGTCAAGGGCGGTCGCCCGCGCGAGGGCTCGGCCTTCGGTCGAGAGCTCCACGCGGTCACGCGCCGGCTGCGGCGCCTGGCGCTCCGCACCGGCTGGCGCCGGGGCGTCGACGTCACGTCCGGCGCGAATGGCGCTGGACTCGCTGTTCGAGATTTCGGTGGGGCGAATCGGGCGAATGCTCATGATGTCTGATCCTCCTGGGATATCCGGCAGTATCGGCCGGGTACCCGGAACTCTTGAGCCCCGGCAAGAAAGTCCCGGGGGCGGACAGAATTACCCTGTTCGGTCCACGGCGGGGCGAGCCCGGACGGGTGCCGGGAGGGGCAAGCCGAGGTACGAGGGGAGGGAAGGGCGATTGAGCAGCGAGGTCAGGGGCTCGCGGAGGGCGAGGGCGGCTGACCGGATGCGGCGCGCGCCGAGGGCATGCAACTCCATGGCATGGGCCGCACGGGCCACCACATCATCGACGGCGGCATCGTCGGCCGCGGTGACCGACGCGGGACCGACCGGTTCAACGGCCGGCCCATTGATCGGCGTCACGCGGTCGATGGCCGTGCGCATCAGCTCGGGCCAGCGACCGGGAGGTGCCGTGTGCGGATCGTGCATCGCGTGAGCGGTCAGCGGACGACGCGCAGGCTGCCCGTGGTCTCATAGGCGCCCGCCACGGCCTGCACCTGGTCCAGATGCAGGTGCTCCCCGAGCACGCGGTCGCGTTCGAGGGCGAACCACTTCTCGAGGAGCCGACCGAAGACGGGATCCGCTTCGGCCGGCGCACCCGGCGCCGCGGACGCACCCGGCGTCGCGCCGGCCGACTCGGGCCCCAGGCGCACATCGAGTGGCTTCGCACGCGGCGGCGCCGGAGTCGCCCCCGGCGCGATCGCGGCCGCTGCCGCCGCTGCCGCCGCTGCCGCGGGCCGGATGCTGCCGACAATGGCGTCGATACGCTGGAAGAGCACGTTGCGCGTATCGTCCGGGCGTCGTGCCGCCGGACGGGGAGACGACGGTGTCTCGCTCACGTGGCATTCTCCATCGGCAGAGGGGGGCGTGATTGCCCTCAGTCGCGAGTGTCGGCGTCGGGCGCGAAACCTTGAGGAATCCGCACCATGGAGGGCCGCGCGGATGAGGTCCCGATACTCCCCAGGGTCCGCCCACCCCTCGCGTGGCACGCATCCTGCCTTGGACAGGGGTGAAGAGGAACATTTTTCCTGTCCTGAGCTCCCGTGGGTCATGCGAATCACCGACAACTTCACCGCCCATCGGGCGATCACGAACCTGGGCTCCCTCCGCGAGGCCATCGCCAAGGCGCAGCAGCAGGCCACGACCGGCCGCCGGTTCGAGAACCCGTCCGAGGACCCGCGGGCCAACGACGCGGTCATGCGGAACACGTCCGGGCAGCGGGCCATCACGCAGTATCGCGCAACCGTCGGCACCGCTCGGCGGCGACTGGATGGCGAGGACACCGTGCTCCAGCAACTCGACACCGTGCTCACGCGGGCTCGCGAGCTGGGGGTGCAGATGGGCGACAGCACGGTGACGGACGCCCAGCGGCAGAGCGCGGCGGGGGCGCTCAACCAGCTGGTCGCCCAGGCGGTCACGCTGGCCAACACCAAGGACGGCGACGAGTACCTCTTCGGCGGCGACCAGTCGACCACGGCTCCCTACACGCTGATGTCGGGCCAGGTCTACGGCTTCACGTCGACGGGCGCGTCCGGAACGCGCCAGGTCGAGATCGGCGTCAATGACACCTTCGTCGCCCAGCACGACGGCGCCGCGGTGTTCGGCACCACCACGGCCGGCATCCTCAAGACGCTGACCGACCTCGCGACCGCCCTCGACTCCGGGTCCGCTCCCAACGTGCGCGCCGCGCTCCCCACGGTGGATCTCGCGCAGCAGGGCCTGCAGGTGCGCATCGCCGAGACGGGCGCCCGCGGCAACCGCCTCGAGATGGCCGAATCGAACCTCGCGGCCTTCGCGGCGCAGCTGAGCGTCAACACCTCCGATGTGCAGGAGGTCGATCTCGAGACGGCGCTCGCGACCCTGGTCGCGAAGCAGACGACGTACCAGGCCGCGCTGTCGGTCACGTCGCGCGTGCTGTCCATGTCCCTCACCGACTACCTGCGATGAGTTCCCCAGCGTTGACCCTTTCCGCCCCGCGTTCGATTCCCACCAAGTTGTTCGGGACCATTTCGATCGACGCCGACCAGGTGGTGCGCACCGAGGACGGCGTCCTCGGCTTTCCCGCGTGCCGCGAGTGGGTGCTGCTCGACGGGGCCACCCCCGGCACGGCCTGGCTCCAGTCCCTGGAGCATGCGCCGCTCGCCTTCCTCCTGGCCGACCCGTTCGAGGCGGTCCCGCAGTACGTCATGGACCTCGCGCCGGCCGACATGGAGCGCCTCCACGCCACGGAGTCCTCGCAGGTCGTGGTGTTCGCCATCGTCACGCTGCCCGCGCATGCCGCGGCGAGTGCCACCGCGAATCTCGCGGCGCCCATCGTGGTCAACGTCACGGAGCGTCGCGCGTCGCAGGTGATCGTGTCCGACGGCCGATGGGGGGTGCGCACGCCGATCTCGCTCCCCGCCGTGGCCTGACCGCATGACGCCTTCGCCGCGCACCGCGAGCCCGCGCGCTCCACGGCGTCGCTCCGAGGGCGACCGGTTTCAGGACGCCGTCTCGCACCACATGGCCGGCCGCCTCGACGCCGCCGAGCAGGGCTATCGCACGCTGCTCATCGCGTCGCCGCGCCACGCGGCCGCCACGAACAACCTCGGCACCATCCTCGGGGGACGCGGCGAACATGGCGCGGCCCTGGCCTGCTATGCGACCGCTGCCGAACTCGATCCGCACTACGGCGAGGCGTTCCACAACTTCGGCCTCGTCCTGCTGCAGACGGCGCGAGCGGCCGATGCCATTGCGCCCCTCGCGCATGCCGTCCACGTCGAGCCCGATCATGCCGCGTGGTGGTGCGACCTTGGCGTGGCGCATGCGCAATCCGGCGACCTGTCGGCCGCCCTCGCGGCGCTCGATGCGGCTCTGGACCGCGACCCGGGCGCGGCGCGCGTGCACGGATCGCGGGCCATCATGCTGCACCAGTCGGGCCGCGCCAGCGAGGCGCGCCTCGCGGCGGAGCGCGCCATTGCGCTCGACGCCTCGCTGGTGGATCCGTGGGTCACGCTCGGCATCCTGTGCCGCGAGGCGCGCGACCTTGCCGCCGCGCGTGCGGCGTTGCGGCAGGCGCTCTCCCTCGAGCCGGGACATCCGGTGGCCGGGAGTCACCTCGTGCTGGTGGACGTGGCCGAGGGCGACCTCACGGCCGCGCTCGCGCGCGCACAGGAGCTGGTGGCGGGCCGGCCGGGCGACGCGGATGCATGGAACACGCTGGGGGTCGTGCTGGCGGAGCAGGGCGACCGGCCCGCGGCGGTCGAATGTCACGAGCGGGCCATTGGCGTGCGACCCACCGATGTCGTGGCCCACTGGAACCTCGCGCAGCACCTGTTGCTCGACGGCGACTTTGCTCGCGGGCTCCCGCTGTTCGAGTTCCGGAAGCTGGTGCGCGAGCCGGGAGCGCCGCGCCGTGACTTCCCGGTGCCCGAGTGGGATGGCGCCCCGCTCGACGGGCGCACCGTGCTCGTCCACGCGGAGCAGGGACTCGGCGACTTCATCCACTTCGTGCGCTACGTGCCGCTGCTCGCGTCACGGGGGGCCGGTCGCGTGCTGCTGGAGTGCCCGGCCGGCCTCCGGTCGCTCGTGGCCACGATGCCGGGCGTGGGCGAACTGGTCGTGGCCGGCGAGCTCCTGCCGCCGTTCGACGTGCACGTGCACCTGATGGGACTTCCGCTGCGCTTCGGCACCACGCTGGAGTCGATTCCCGCGGCCCCCTTCTATATGAAAGCGCCAGACCGCGCCGTGGCCGCCGCCGTCTGGGCCCTGCGTGGCCCGCGCGTGGGGCTCGCGTGGCAGGGGAACCCGCATTACCAGCGGGACCGTCAG
>JANLSF010000030.1:0-6621 GCA_031362285.1 Gemmatimonadota bacterium
CGTGCCGCCGTCGCTGATGGCCCAGGCCAAGGGGCTTCCCCCGCTCGCCAAGGTCATCATCACGGCGCGCGTGCGCACGGGGCGCAGCGATCCCACCGGGGTGCCCGTGCTCGACCTCCAGCAGATCGCCCGCAAGTGAGCCGCCCGCGCTCTCGCCGCGGCGCACTGCCCGCGCGCACCCTGCTCCTGCTCGGCGGCCTCGCGGCCGTGCTCGTGGGCGACGGCTGGCTCGTGGCGCGCGTGCGGGCGCTGCAGGCCCAGGCGCACCAGCTTCGCATCGACGCCTTCGGCACCAACAGTGCCACCGCCGACGCGCAGATGGCGGCCCAGAAGGCCCGGCTGCAATCGGTGCTCGACCGCGTGCGCGCCGAGGCCGGCGCCGATCGCGGCCTGCACCTGAGCATCGACGTGGATTCGGGAAGCGCCACCCTCGAGCGCGACGGACTCGTGCTGCGCGTCATGGACATCGAGATCGGTCCCGAGTCGGTCGTGGGCACGGCGCCGGATACGCAGCGGCTCGCCACGCCACGCGGGATTCGCGCCGTGAAGGGCGTGGTCGCGAAGGGCGCCGCGTACGAACTGCCCGCGTGGCTCTGGCGCGAGCGCGGCCTCGATGTGCCGCCCAGCCGCACGCTCAAGGGTGGGCTCGGCCTCGGCGCGGCGATCCTCGCGGATGGCACGCTCATCTACGCGCGCACGACCGAGGGCCCGCTGGCCGACTCCCTTTATGTCTGGCCCGGCGCGGTGCGACTCGCCGCCGACGACCTCAAGGCCGTGCTCCCCAACCTCAAGCCGGGCGTGAAGGTGTACCTCTTCTGATGACCGCCTCCCCGACGCCCATGCTGCCCTCGACGCCCTCGACGCCCGCGACGCCCTGGTCGCGTCTCGACACGATGCTGAGCGGCGCCCTGGCACTCGCCCTCGGCGGACTCGCCTTCCTCTTCGTCGCCGTGCGCACCAACGAGGCCGACGCGAACGCGGCACGGCGCCAGCTCGACGAGGCGCGGGCCTCGCTCAAGCGCACCGAAGTTTCGGCCGGCATCTTCGGCGACACGACGCGCGCGGCGCTGGCGGCGAGCGAGAAGGCGGTGCCCGACACGCAGCCCTACATCGTCGTTTCGATCGCCGAGAACCGGCTCTGGTACAAGCTCGGCGACTCGGTGCTCTTCACCACGCGCGTGGCCACGGGCACGGGCAAGACGCTCAAGAAGCCGGGGGGCAAGGACTGGAAGTTCGAGACCCCGCGTGGTCGGCTCAAGGTCGAGAAGAAGGAGGTCGAACCGGCGTGGGTGCCGCCCGACTGGCACTACATCGAGATGGCGAAGAAGAAGAAGCTGCGCATCGCCCGCCTCGACAAGGGACAGGAGATCAAGCTCTCGGACGGCAGCGTGGTGACGATGGTCGGGAACGACGTCGTGAAGCGGCTGGCCGGAGGCGAGATCGTGCCGTACGCGGTCCGCGAGGGGCACGAGATCATCGCCGATGGGCGGATGGTCATCCCGCCGCTCACGTCCAACCAGCGGAAGTACACCGGGGTGCTCGGCGCATTCCGGCTGTACATGGGCGACGGCTACGGGATCCACGGCACCGATGTGCCCACCTCGATCGGCACCTCGGCGAGTCACGGCTGCGTCCGCGTGCGGAACGAAGACATCGAAACCCTGTACCAGATGGTGAGGGTCGGCACCCCCGTGTTCATCTACTGAGGCAGGGGACCGGTCCGGCCGACGCGATGGGGTATCACGCCGTTGGCGGGAATGCGCACCGGGGGTCGCGCGAAGTCCGTTCCTGACATACCTTTACATCCCGTCCTTCCCCTCGGGTTCTGGGGCCGTGTGACGTACCGCACTTCCGCTCGTGTTGGGGGCGGACAGCTTCCCCGTCGAACGATCGACAGCACGCCGACTTCTCTTCCCCCCGGACCGGCCGATCCTCTTCGCCATGCGCCCCATCTCGCCCACCTTCCGCCGCCGTGCCCGCCGCGCCCTTCTGGGTGCGGGCCTCGCGGCGTTGTGCGCCGCGCCACAGGCGCGCGCCCAGGTGATCGAAGGGGTGGGCGCGGGTGCCGTGCCCGCGGACTCGAGCGAACTCCGCGCGGTGACTGATGGGCTGGCCGGGAGGAGCGGGATGCTCCGGATGCGGCTGTTCAGCCGCACGCGTTCGATGGCGCTGCCGGTGCTCCAGCGGCTCTTCGGTGAGCGCGCGGTGAACACGCCGGGGATCCACCCGATCCAGGATTCCACGGTCAGCCAGCCGGTCAAGCTGATCACCGTGCTGCCGTTCAGCGAGAAGTTCGGTGGCAAGGTGGGTGGATACCGCATGGGCTTCTGGCCGGCCGAGAAGCGCGGCGCCCGGAGCGCGGCCTACGAGAACCCCGAGGGGTTCATCGAGGTCACGCTGGAGAACGTGGACGCGCCGGTGTCGGAGCACTTCAAGCTCGGCGACTTCGTGACGCACAACCAGAGCGACGTGTGGCCGAAGTACGTGGTGCTCCGCGAGGAGCTGATCGACAAGCTGGAACTGGTGCTGGGCGACCTGCGCCTGCGCGGCGTCCGGACCGAGGGGGTCCGCGTGATGTCGGGCTTCCGGACGCCAGAGTACAACGAGAATGGCGTGGGGCCGCGGCGCGGCGGCCGTGCCCGCGACAGCCGCCACCAGTTCGGCGACGCCGCCGACCTCATCATCGACAGCGATGGCGACGGCCGCATGGACGACCTGAACCGTGACCGCCAGACGAACTCGAAGGACAACCAGGTCCTGCTCGACGCGGTGAACCGCATCGAACAGCTGCACCCGGACCTCGTGGGCGGCTTCGGCGTGTATCGCGCCACGCGGCAGCACGGGCCGTTCGTGCACATCGACGTGCGCGGCGACCGCGCGCGCTGGACCGGCGCCATTCCGCGGCTGGCCAAGGGCAAGAAGAAGGGGAAGGGCTCGGGGAAGGTGTCCAAGCCGGCGTCAAAGGCCGCCAAGAGCACGTCCGCGGCCCGGCGCCCCACGCACTGATGCGCGACGCCGCGCGCCAGGCTCTCCGGCGCGCTCGGCCCCTGTCCCGCGGCGCGGCCGCCACCGGCGTCCTGCTCGCCTTCGCGCTGGTGGGCGCGAACGTCGAGGTCTCCCCGCTCAAGACCGCGTCCCAGCGGCTCTCCCAGCGGTCGCTGGCCTCGGCGGCGCCCACGCCCAACGCCTTCGGCGCGAGTGGCGAGGTGCGGGTGCGGTTTGCGCGCCCGGATTCGCCGCTCGAGATGCCGCTCCAGGTGTCGGGCGACCCGACGCAGCTCCGTTACGAGTGGTTGCCGCTCGACGACACCGTCGCGGTGACGCCGCCGCGCGCCCTCGAGGGCGCGACGGTGGTGACGCCGGAGAACCCGGGGCTGTATCGACTCGCCTTGTCGACCGACGGCGGTGGACGGCGCGTGGTGCGGGGACTCACCGTGGGAGTCCTCGTCCCGTTCGAGGAGAAGCAGGGTCGAGCGCTCAACGGCTACAAGATGGGGCTCTGGCGCGGTGAGCGGCACGCCACGGCCACGGCGGTGCTCCCCTCCGGGTTCCTCGAGGTGCAGGAGCGCGACGCCTACCGGGCGCTCACCCGCCACATCCGCGTCTCCGACGTCCTCACGCACGACAACCAGGTGCAGTGGCCGCGCTATCTCGCGGTGGATACGCGCGTGCTCGACAAGCTGGAACTGGTGCTGGCGCAACTCGAGGCCGACCAGGGCGGTGCGCTGGTGGGAGGCGAGGCGGCCCGATTCGCGATGGAAGTGCGCTCCGGATTCCGCACGCCGTTCCATAACGCACGGGTGCCCGGATCAGCGCGCGACAGTCGCCACCAATCGGGCGAGGCCCTCGACGTGGCCATCGACGCCGACCGGGACGGCCGCTTCACGCGGAAGGACTTGAAGCGGGTGGTCAAGGCGATCGAGGAAGTGGAGCAGGCGCACCCCGAGCTGGTCGGTGGCATCGGCATGTACACGAGCCAGCGGTTCTCGTCGCCGTACGTGCACCTCGACGTGCGCGGCGACCATGTGCGGTGGCGAGGCTGACGGGCGGAACCTGCGGGCTCCCGTTATCGTAGGGAGAGCGTCCGCCTCCCACTCGCCGGAACCGCCATGAACGATCAACTCCGCGACCGCCTGCTCCGCAAGCTCGAGACCCTCACCGACGAACGCGGCTATCAGGTGCTCGACTACGTCGAATTCCTCGAGTCGCGCTACGCCACCAAGCCCGAGTCGCCGACCAGCGTGCTGACGCGATTCGCCGAGACGGTGGAGGACACGCTGCGCGCCGGGAAGGTGAGCGCGAGCGCCATCTCGGAAACCATGAGCTTCATGAACAAGGCCATGGGGGTGCTCAACGGCGTCGCCGCGGCGGGGAAGAGCGTCGTCAGCGACGTCTCGGGCACGGTCACCAAGGTGACGAGCAGCGCGAGCGCGGTCGCGAGTGCGGCCGCCGCCGCGGCCAGCGCCGCGGCCGTCGGCAGCCCCAAGCCGGCGCCGGTGGTCACTCCCGCGGCGACGACCCCGGCCGCCACCTTTGATCCCGCCGCCACCGAAGGGATCGCCACCGACGCGCACCGGCCCACCGATGACAACGCCCCTCGCCCCGGCGCCTGAGGGCGGCGCGGCTGCCCCGCAGGGCAGCCGCGGTGCCCTCAGGGAGGGGCTCCTGCTCCTGCCGAACCTCGCGCGCCTCATCTGGGGGCTCGCGCGCGACTCCCGCGTGTCGCTGGTCGACAAGGCCCTCGTCGTCGGCGCGCTGGCGTACTTCGTCATGCCCCTCGACTTCGTCCCCGACGTCATCCCGATCTTCGGTGAACTGGACGACGCGGCGGTGCTGTTCCTGACCGTGCGGCGCCTGCTGCGTCGGACCAACTCCGAGGTGATCGCCGCGCACTGGAAGGGGGACCCGGCGTGGCTGACGGACAGCGGCATGGCCCGCATGCTCGGGGTGGCCGCGTGGATCGTGCCCGGCGCGAAGCGGCGTTCCAAGGCCAAGCGCGAGGGCTGACGGAGCCACCCGCCGACGGTGATCGGGGAGATCCACCCGACATCGACGCGCATCGAGCGCGCAGCCCCCCTGCCACGCGAAGCGCCCCCCGCCTACTTTTCGCCATGGCGACCCAGACCTTCTCGCCCCCGCGGCCCGCCCGTTCGGAACCAACCGACGGCGGGCCGTCGCGCACCGGGGCCCCGACCGCAGCACCCCTCCTGGCCAGCTCGCGCGTTCGCACCGAGCCCGGGCTGACCTTCGACGACGTCCTCCTCGTCCCGGCGCACTCCCTGGTGCACCCCAAGGACGTCAGCACCGCGACCCGCTTCACGCGCGGCATCTCGCTGCACGTTCCGCTCATCTCGGCCGCCATGGACACGGTGACGGAGAGCGAGATGGCGATCGCGATGGCCCGCGCCGGGGGCATCGGGGTGATCCACAAGAACATGGCGATCGACCGACATGCCGCCGAAGTCGACCGGGTGAAGCGCAGCGAGAGCGGGATGATCCTCCATCCGATCACGCTGGCCCCGAGCGCGCGCCTCAAGGAAGCGGTGGCGCTGATGACCCGGTTCCGCATTTCCGGGGTGCCGGTGGTGGACGCCGAGGGACGGCTGGTGGGGATCATCACCAACCGCGACCTGCAGTTCGAGCGGAACCTCGAGCAGCCGCTGGCCGACGTGATGACGCACACGGGGCTCGTCACCGCGCCCGTGGGGACGACGCTCGACGAAGCCGAGAAGATCCTGGGGCAGCACCGGATCGAGAAGCTGCCGGTGGTGGATGACCGCGGGATGCTCAAGGGACTGATCACCGTCAAGGACATCCACAAGCGCCGCCAGTTCCCCAACGCGAACAAGGACGAGTTCGGGCGCCTGCGCGTGGCCGCGGCCCTCGGTGCCGGCGGTGACTTCATGGACCGCGCCCAGGCGCTCATCGATGCGGGCGTGGATGCGTTGATCGTGGACACGGCACACGGCCATTCGGAGGCCGTGCTGATCGCGACGGCGCAGGTGCGCGAGCGATTCCCCGAGGTGCAGCTGGTGGCGGGCAACGTGGCCACCAAGGCGGGCGCGCTCGCCCTGGTCGAGCGTGGCGTGGACGCGGTGAAGGTGGGCGTCGGCCCGGGCTCGATCTGCACGACGCGCGTGGTGACCGGCGTGGGCGTGCCGCAGTTGACGGCCGTGCTCGAAGCCGTGGAGGGCGCGGGCGACGTCCCGGTCATCGCCGACGGCGGCATCAAGTACTCGGGCGACATCGTGAAGGCGCTCGCCGCCGGTGCCCACGCGGTCATGATGGGGTCGATGCTGGCCGGCACCGAGGAGAGCCCGGGCGAGAGCATGCTCCTCGAGGGGCGGCGGTTCAAGATGATCCGCGGCATGGGCTCGCTGTCGGCCATGCAGGACGGGTCGGCCGATCGCTACTTCCAGGACGGCGAGATGTCGGCGCAGAAGCTCGTGCCCGAGGGGATCGAGGGGCGCGTGCCCTACAAGGGTCCCGCAGGCGACGTGCTGTACCAGATGGTCGGGGGTCTCCGCGCCGGCATGGGCTACGTGGGGTGCGCCACCATCGAGGCGCTCCGGACGCAGACGCAGTTCACGCGCATCACCACGGCGGGGCTCCGCGAGTCGC
>JANLSF010000302.1:0-4347 GCA_031362285.1 Gemmatimonadota bacterium
CGGAGTGCACGCGCATCGGCCTCGCCACCGAGATCCATCCCACGCCGGGGCACCCGATCGTGCTCGCCGAGTGGCGCGGCGCCCCGGGCGCCCCCACGGTGCTTGTCTACGGGCATTACGACGTGCAGCCCGTCGAGCCCCTCGACCTGTGGACCTCGCCGCCGTTCGAGCCGCAACTGCGCAACGGCAAGCTGTACGCGCGCGGTGCCGTGGACGACAAGGGGCAGCTCTACCTGCACGTGAAGGCCCTCGAGGCCCACCTCGCGGTGCGCGGCACGCTCCCCGTGAACGTCATCCTGCTCGCCGAGGGCGAGGAGGAAGTCGGCAGCGACAACCTCGCCGACTTCATCGAGCGGCATGCGAAGCGCCTCGCGGCCGACGCGGTGGTCATCTCCGACTCGGCCATGTTCGCCCCCGGACTGCCGTCGCTCCTGTTCGCGCTGCGCGGCCTTGCCTACTTCCAGATCGACGTCGACGGCCCGGCGCAGGATCTCCACTCGGGGAGCTATGGCGGCGCGGTGGTGAACCCGGGCATGGCCCTCGCCCGCATCCTCGCGACCATGCACGAGGCCGACGGCCGCGTCGCCATTCCCGGCTTCTACGACAAGGTGAAGGGCTGGGAGCCCTCGGTCCGCGAGCGGCTGCGCGCCCTCCCGTTCGTCGACGAGGAATTCCGCGCCGAAGCGGGCTCGCCGGCGCTGGGCGGCGAGCCCGGCTACACGACCCTCGAGCGGCTCTGGACGCGCCCCACCTGCGAGGTCAACGGGCTGCTGTCCGGCTACACCGGAGAAGGGGCCAAGACCGTGCTGCCGGCCAAGGCCATGGCCAAGGTCAGCTGCCGCCTCGTCCCCGACCAGACGCCACGCGAGATCGAGGCGCTCATGGACGCCCACATCCAGCGCGTGGCCCCGAAGGGGGTGACGGTCCGGGTCACCCACCTGCACGGTGGGAATCCGTGGCGTGCGGAGCCCGAAGGCCCCTTCTTCCACGCGGCGTCCCGGGCCCTCGAGGCTGCGTTCGGTCGCCCCCCGGTTCTCACGGGTGAGGGGGGGTCGATTCCAGTGGTCGGCGACTTCCAGCGCATCCTGGGCGCCCCCGTGATCCTCATGGGGTTCGGCCTGCCCGGGGAAAACGCGCATGCCCCCGACGAGTGGATCAGCATGGCGAATTTCGAGACCGGGATGCGAGCCGTGGCCGCCTTCTGGGAGGAGGCGGGACGGGTTGCCGCGACGCCCTGATCGCGGGCGTGCTCCGGAGGCACTGCCCTAGCGCCGCCCCCCGGTCCCAGCGAACTTTGGCGCTTGCGGTGCGCCTGATCTTCCGGGCAGCGCCCTTGAGGTCGACGTCTCATGATCCCCTGCCTTTCCAGAGGTTTGCAATGACGTTTCGCTTTGGTGTCGGCTTGGCGCTGTGCGTGGCCACCGTCCTCCCCGTTGTCGCCCCCGCCCAGGCTTCGGCGACGGTCCGGCCTTGGGATATCGACGTCAGCTTCGGCGACCTCGCTCGCAGCGTGTCCGCGGCGAAGGTCGTGGGCGTTCGCTCGTTCGCCACGAACCGCCTGAACGTCAATTGGGGGTTCCGGGTGAGCGCGATGTTCGGCGACGGCATCCGTCACCTGGGCGTGGGCGACGAATCCGATTCGCTCTTCGTGCCCAAGATGCAGCTCCTGACGGCCAACGCGATGATCGGCGCCGGCGTGAAGCTCGCCGACAACATCGAGCTTGGCGTCAACGTCGACCTGGTCGGCCTCACGCTCGGGACCGATCGCGGCGGTCTCCTGGTGAACCCGGGTACGCAGTTGGTGACGGTGGCTCCGGTCTGGTTCAACGCCTTCGGCTTCGGTTCCGACCGCACCCGCGGGTCCCTCAATTCGCAGCTGTTCCTGCTGTACGACGTGTCCGACGAGTGGAAGATCAGGATCGGCTACAGCAACCTCTGGACCGACTACGCCCTGCAGAATCCCGTCCAGGGCTCACCCACGCGATTCCGCTCGACGTTGCCGGGCATCTTCATCGGCGGACGCTACACCCCGAAGGACTGAGCCGCGCCCACCGTCCGGACGCCAGTGGGGGCGGGTGCCGATCGGCGCCCGCCCCCAATTCGTTCATCCCGCCCTGGGCGCGACCGGGCTACAGCCCGTCGAGCAATGCGTCGTTGTTGGTGGTGTTGGCGATCCGCTTGGTGAGCCACTCCATGGCCGCCTGTGGCGGCATCTGCCCGAGCCCGCGGCGCAGCATGTGCACGTGCTCCAGCTGGTCGGGGCGGAACAGCTTGTCCTCGCGACGCGTGCCGCTCGTGGCCACGTCGATGGCCGGGAAGATGCGCTTCTCGGCCAGTGACCGATCGAGCTTGATCTCGCAGTTGCCGGTTCCCTTGAACTCCTCGAAGATCACGTCGTCCATGCGCGACCCGGTCTCGATGAGCGCCGTGGCGATGATCGTGAGCGATCCGCCGCCGTTGGCCTCCAGCACCGCGCGCGCCGACCCGAAGAAGGCCTTCGGCTTGGCCATGGCCGACGAATCGAGGCCGCCCGACATCGTTCGTCCCGTGCCGCGCTCCGCCGTGTTGTGCGCGCGCGCCATGCGGGTCAGCGAGTCGAGCACGATGATCACGTCCCGGCCCAGTTCCACCAGCCGGCGCGCCCGCTCGAGGACCATCTCGGTCACTTCCACGTGGCGCTTGGCCGGCTGGTCGAAGCTCGACGCGATCACTTCCCCCACCCCCCACGAGATGGCCTCGCTCACTTCCTCGGGTCGTTCGTCGACCAGCAGGATGAGCAGCACCGCCTCGGGATGGTTGATCGCGATCCCCTCCGTCACCGCGTGCATCAGCATCGTCTTGCCGGCGCGTGCCGGCGCCACGATCAGGGCGCGCTGGCCGTAGCCGATCGGGGCGATCAGGTCGATCGCGCGCCGCGTCAGCTCCGGGCCACTCTTGGCGGGCTTCCCCGTCTCGAGCACGAGCTTCCGTTCGGGATAGCTGGCGATCAGCGTCGCGAAGTCGGCGCGTTTGAGGCTCGCCGCCGGTTCGTCGTCGTTGATGAGTTGCACGTCCACGACCACGGTCCGGCCGCGGAAGTCGCGTCCAGTCGTGGCCATCAGCTTGTCGCTCTTGCGAAGGCCCAACTGGCGGACCTGCCAGGCGGCCATCCACGGATCGGAGAGTTCCGCCAGGTAACTCGAGCCCGCTCGCCGTACGAAGCCGCCGTCCCGCGCGGGGTCGAACCAGCCCGTCACCTCGCCATCGGCAACCACCGGCTGCTGCTGCGGTTGCGCGTTCCCACCGCTCGGCGACCCGAGCGGGCTTCCAGCCTCGGCACCGCCCGGTCGGTCGCGGAACCGTCCCCGGCGTCCCCGGCGACCGTTTCGTCGGCCATTCCCGCCGTCCTTCCAAGGCGCGCCACCCTGTTGGCCGCCGCCATTTCCCTGTCCCTGGCCCTCGGTCGGGGCCGCGCCGCGACCTCCGCCCTCGAGCGTCCCGTCTCCGCCACCTGATCCGGCAACGGGTCCCTCACTCGGCGCGTCATTCGAGCCGCCGTCGCCGCCGAAAGGGGCGCTGCCAGTGGCCACCTCCCCAGCGTCACTCGCTGGGGCGTCGGCATCACGATAGGGATTGTCCTGGGAGGCGTCACCCTCGGGGCGCTTGCCCGTGGGGCGCCGGCGACGATTGGGGCGTCGACGTTCGGTCATGAAGTAGTTGTGCTACGGGTGTGGCGCGGCCCCGGGAAGCCGGACGATCCCGGCGGGCGCGATGAACTTGGAACGCGGTCTGACCCGGCAACTACGTCATGCGCTGACCTCGTGCCTGGAGTGCCCAATCCGTTGGGCGGCACGAAACGCTGATGGGCCGGGGGCCTTGGCACGCGCCGAACGAGGCGCGTTTCGAAATGACGGTCGCGCTCGGGACACACACCGGGGCGACCAACTCACCCGTTGGGCTGCGCGATCGTCGAGCAGACCGAAGCGACGCGCACCGAACTGCTGGTGAGAACTGAAGCGGACTCAGGGGGAGGAGAACCCTCCCGCACACCCCCCAAATGTGGAGACGACTCGTACGCCGCGCAACCCACCGGCATCACTAGCTTTCCCCCCCCATCCCATCCGACCGCTCCGGCCATGCCCCAGAACGACATCTCTCGCCGCCTCGCTGCTGCCGTCGACGCCTTCCGGGCCGAGGGCGACATGGGTGCGCTGCAGGGCACGCTCGCCACGCTCCTGCGCGACGCTCCCGTCGAGGCGCTGGCCGTGGCCGCCGAGCCGTACCGCACGATGCCCGAGGTCGCCGGACCGATCTTCGAGAAGGTTGTCGAGGCTGACCCGGACAACGCCAAGGCGCTCGTGGCGGTGG
>JANLSF010000088.1:0-22356 GCA_031362285.1 Gemmatimonadota bacterium
CGTGGGCGCCGGCGACGAGGGGGTCAGCGCGCCTGGCGCGCGCGCGTGAGGTGGGGCACGATGCCCATCATGCGCTGCAGTTGCATCAACTGCGCCCGGTGGTGCATCTCGTGTTCCTTCACGCCGAGCAGCATCTCGAAGCGCGACTTGGAGGACCCGGGGAGCGCGACCATCTCGTCAAGCTGCGCCGGCGTCATGGCCTCGAGCTTCGTGGCGTACGACTCGCCGTTGGCCGTGAGTGCGGCGATGATCGACTCCTTGGTGGTGAGCGCCGCCGACTGCGCCCCGATGGCGCCCATCCAGGCGCCGAACTTCTCGCCGCCGATCTCGCTCAGCTTCTCCACGAAGTGCGCCTGTTCCACCCAGTACGTGACAGACGCCAAGTGGGCGAGCATCTGCCCCACCGTCATCGTCTCGTTGGCCGCTTGCACGCCGTACTTGTCGGCCGGGATCTCCTCGGCGATCTGGATGGTGTTGTTGCGGACCGTGCGCCAGCTGGCCGCGAGGTGGGACGCGCCGTAGGTGTGCATCCGGGATCCTGGGGGGCGGGAGTCGGTGGGGTGCTGCGAGGGCGAAAGGTGGCACGCGGCGGCCGCGCGCGCGACGGCGCCCGGGCCGCTCGTGCCGCCTTGATTGCCGGCTGCCATCCGGCCATGCTCCCTTGGCCACGCCCGTCACCGCGCCGTCCACCTTCCTGCCGCCCATCATGCCGCGTCTCCGATGCTCCCTCGTGCTCGTTGCCGCCGTGCTCGGGCCGAGCGGCTTGACGACGCGGCTCCCCGCGCAGGGCGTCACCCCCGCCTCGCTGGAGGCGCGCGCCGTGCCCGCGCCGGACACGGTCGTCGTGCGGCGGGTGGGATCGCTCGACCTCCGCTCCGAGCTCCGCGTGCCCGCCACGCGTGGTCCGCATCCGGTGGTGATCATCATCCACGGCGGATGCTGGGTCACCAAGTTCGCCGACACGCGCTACATGCGCCCGATGGCCGAGGCGCTCCGGCAGGCGGGCTTCGCGACGTACAACATCGCGTATCGCCGGGCCGACCAGGACGGCGGCGCGTGGCCCGGCACCTTTCTCGACGTCGAAGCGGCCGCCGCCTCCCTTCGCGACCTGGCGCCACGCTACGCGCTCGACCTGTCGCGCGTGATCGCCAGTGGCCACTCGGCGGGAGCGCACCTGGCACTCTGGCTCGCGGCGCAGCCCAAGCTGCCGTCGAGCAGTGCCCTTCGCGCGCAGCTCGCGCCGCTGCCGATCCGCGGCGTGGTGGCGCTCGACGGTCCCGGCGACCTGCTCCCCGCCAACCAGGGGATCACCCGCATCTGCGGCGGGCCGGTGCTCGAGCAGCTGCTCGCGAGCGCTCCGGCCGAGAACGCCGACCGGTGGCGGGAGTCGTCGCCGGCCGCGCTCGTCCCGCTCGGCGTGCCGCAGGTGATGGTGCGCGGCGGCCTCGATGCGCGCATGGCGACGTTCGGCCCGCGCGAGGGGACGATGACCAGCTACCTCGAACGGGCCCGCGCGGCCGGCGACAGCACGTGGGCGGTGGAGGCCGACCTGACGAGCCACTTCGCGATGCTCGATCCGGAGAACGCGGCGTTCGCACCCCTGCTCACGGCCGTGCGCGACGTGCTGGCGATGCTGAGCGGCCGGCGCTGACGCCTTCGCGCGTCGGCTTCACGCGTGGGGATGCCGCAGACGACGCGGCATCGCCAGATTTCCGCAATGGCCACTCCGTCCCTCTATCGCGCCCTTCCCGCCGAGCGCCGCCTGGCGCTCGTCACGCACCTCCTCACGACGCGCAAGGACATGCGCGCGCGCTACGTGGCGCGCCTCGTCGCGCGTGGTGGCGGCTTCCGTGCGGTGACCGTGAGCAGCTGGCCGGTGGCGCAGCTCGCGCGTGAGGTCGTGCGCCTGAACGCGCAGTCGGCCGAGGACGAGGTGGACCTCCTGCAGGCGCTCTACCTCGAAGTGGAGCCGGCGATCCAGGCGAGCTTTCTTGACGCTGCGGGAGTGCCGCACGAGGGCGGGGTGATGCCCGAGGCGCTGGAGCCGCCCTATGCGAGCGCCGCGGCCGTGGCGACGGCGGCCGCCGCCGTGCGCGGCAAGCATGGCGACGCCGGGCTGCACTACCTCCAGACGATCGCGCGGTACAACGGCGCGGCCTGGCCGGGACTCGACGCCCTGCTGTAGCCGACGAGCCAGGCTAGGCGGCGCGAAACCAGCAGCGGAAGGTCGCGCCGCGACCGGCGGCGCTCTCCAACTCCACGCTGCCCCCGGCGTCCACCGCGATGGATCGAACGGTGGCGAGTCCCAATCCCGTGCCGCCGCCCTCCTTCGTGGTGAAGAACGGCTCGAAGATCCGGTCGGCCACGTCCGGGGGGATTCCGGTTCCGTCGTCGGAGACCTCGAGCACGGCCCAGGCGCCCGCGGCGAGGAGCCGGTCGCCCACCAGTCGCGCATCGGTCAACCGTCGAGCGGTGACGCCCACGCGGATCGTGCCGCCCGCCGGCATCGCGTCACGGGCGTTGATCACGAGATTGAGGACGACCTGGTCGAACCGTGGCGTCGACACGGCGAGGCGGAGGCCGCGCTCCGCGGCGGCGATGACGAGCCGCGCGGTGACCGGCAACAACTGCTGCAGGATGCGTTGCCGCGCGGCGAGCGCGGCCTGCGCGTCGGTGGGCCCGCCGTGGTCTTCGTCGCCGCGCGCGAACGTCGTGAGCTGGTTCACGAGGGCGCGCCCGCGCTCGGCGGCCTCCTCGACGTCGGCCAGCAGCTCGAGCTGCGGATGACCCGCCGGGACATGCGCGCGGGCGAGCTCCACATTGGGCCGGATCACGGCGAGGACGTTGTTGAAGTCGTGCGCGATCCCGGCGGCCATCTGGCCGAGGCTGTGCCAGCGCTCGTCCTGCTGCAGCGCCCGCTGGCGCTCGAGGGCCGTCTCGCGTTCGTAGCGGAGCAGAGTGACCAGCGAGCCGAAGCCGATCAGGTAGAGCGCGGCGAGCGACACGAGGGGAAGGGGGCCTTGCTCCGCGCGCAGGGCCAACGCGGGAGTCGCGCCGAGCGCGAGCACGACGCTGGCCAGGTTGCGGACACCGGCAAGGGCGATGCCCGACACCGCGAGGGCGATGCCTCCGGGGGGCGCGTGCGCGCGGGCGAGGTTCCGCGCCGACAGCCAGGCCACGGTGAGGGCCACGATTCCCTGCACGGCACGATCGAGCGAGGCGGGCTGCCGGCCGCCGTCGACGCCGGCCGAGTCGAGCGCCGTGGCCGCGAGGGAAAGGAGCACGCCGCCGCCGGCCGCCAGCCAGAGCAGGCGGCGCACGCGCTGCGGCGGCGGCGCGCCGGTGGTGACCGTCGCCACGGCCGCGTACAGGAGCACGTTGAAGACGAGGTACCCCGCCGACGGGAGCGTCGCGAGCATGTGGGGCCACCAGGCAGCCGACGGAGTGACGGCATCGGCTCCGCGCGTCAGGGTCCCGGCGCCCTGTGCCAACGTGGACGCCACGAGCACGGCCCACGCGCCCACCCAGTACTGGCGCACGATGGGCGTCGCCGACCGCGCCACGAGGACCAACGTGACCAGGAACGGGAGGCCGGCAACGATGAACAGCGCGCTCGATGTCATCGGCGGAAGCGTGACGCGGGTGGGACGGCTCGGCGGAAGCGGGCGGCGTCGCCCGGCATCCCGGAGTGCAGGCTCAGCTTGGTAGTCTAACCGCTGCGCACCCGCGAGCGTCATCGCGGCCCCGGCCTCGGGCGCTGCGCTCCCGCTGGCGGGCCGCCACGCCACACTCCCGCCCCCGGCCGACTCTCCCCATGCGTCACCTCCTCCTCGGCGCCGGAGCAACTGCGGTTCGCCGATGTCAGCGGCGCATTCGTGGTCGAGGTGCGCCACGTGGTCCCCGTGCGCGCCGGCGAGGACGACGTGCTTGCCCTCAGTCGGCTACCGATGCGGGCGTCCGGCCGCAGTGGGAGCAGCGGTCACGTGGACGCGGGCTGGATGACCGCCCCGGGCGGTGCACGCGACGCCGCCCCGACCGCGAAATCGCTCGACATTGCCCGCATCACGATCCGGACCACCCGGGCCGGATTGCTCTGGCCGTACTGAGCGGCGGCGACCGGTCGGGCGTACCTTCCCCCGCATGGACCGACGAACCTTCATCCAGGCGTCGAGCGCGCCCATCGGTGCCACGGCGCTCGCCGCCCTGGTGCCCGGCGCGATGACCTCGACGCCGCACGCACGCGCGTCCGCCGCGTCGTCGGTGGTCGTGGTCGGCGCCGGAGCCTTCGGCGTGTGGACGGCGCTCCGCCTCCGCGAGAAGGGGCACACCGTCACGCTGCTCGACGCCTACGGGCCGGGCAATTCGCGCGCCACCTCGGGCGACGAGACGCGACAGATCCGCGTCGGCTACGCCGATCGGGAACTGTATGCCCGCATGGCGCAGCAGGCGCTCGCGGCGTGGCGCGAGCGCGAGCAGGAGTTCGGCGTCTCGCTCATGATCGAGACCGGGCGACTCGAACTCTCGCGCGAAATGACCGCCGACTTGCGGGCCACGCAGGCCGTGCTGACCAGGCTCGGGGTGGCCGTCGAGGCCCTCTCGGCCGACGACATGCGGCGGCGCTGGCCGCAGTTGAACGTGGACGGCATGGGCGTCGGGCTGCTCGAGCCCTCGGCCGCCGTGCTGCGCGCCAAGCAGTCCATCCTCGCGGCCGCCGGCGCCTTCACGCGGAAGGGAGGCACGCTCCGGATCGCGCGCGCCAAGCCCGGCCGGGCCACCGGTCGACGGCTCGCCGACCTCGAGACCGCGACGGGCGAGCGCGTGGCGGCGCAGCTGTTCGTGTTTGCCTGCGGGCCGTGGCTCCCCAAGGCATTCCCCGCCTTCCTCGGCACGCGCATCGCGGTCCCGGGACGCGAAGTGTTCTACTTCGGCACGCCGTCGGGTGACGCGCGCTTCTCGGTGCCCAACCTCCCCAACTTCTCCGAAGACGGCTACTACGGCTTTCCGAGCGTGGACGGACGTGGGGTGAAGGTCTGTCCCACCGAGGGGCCGACGACCTTCGACCCCGACACCGACGAGCGGATCGTGACGCCGCACCAGGTGCGCCGGGCCCGTGCGTTCCTCGCGCGCCGCTTTCCCGCGCTCAAGGACCAGCCGATCACCGAGACGCGCGTCTGCCAGCTCGAGAACACCGCCGACGAGCACTTCATCATCGACTGGCATCCCGACTACGACAACGTGCTGATCGCCGGCGGCGGCTCCGGCCACGCCTTCAAGCACGGGCCGGTGCTTGGCGACTACGTCGCCCGTCGCTCGCTGGGCGAGCCCACCGATCCGGCGTTCGACCAGATGGTGCGGCTCGCGCGCTAGGCGTCGCCGCAGGCCGCGGGGCCCGGGGCCCGGCGCATTGTAAGGAAAGTGTGTGAACGTCGCCGGCGCCACGCCGGGGCGTGGAGCGCGTGGTAACTACCGGCCACACGCCCACACAGGACCGACGCACCATGGACCGACGCGCCTTCATGAGCTCGACCGTCGCCCGCCTCGCCGTCGCCAATGGCGTCCTGGCCGCTCCGCCGACGCGCCGTGGCGCCGGTAGCGCCACCGCGGATTGGCGCGACGCCTTCCCGGCGCTCGCGCAGCGCATCAACGGGCACCCGCTCACGTACCTCGACACGGCGGCCACGGCGCTGCGTCCCCAGGCGGTGATCGACGCGGTCGCCCGCTTCGACGCCACCGACAATGCCAATCCGGGCGCCACGTTGCACACGCTGGCGCGACGCTCGCACGCCGCGGTGGAGGCGGCGCGCGGCCGCGTGGCCGCGTTCATCGGCGCGCGCGATCCGATGGAGATCGTGTTCACCAAGGGCACCACCGAGGGCCTGAACCTCGTGGCCGCCACGTGGGGCGCCGCGAACGTGAAGGCCGGCGACGACCTGCTGGTCGGCATCGCCGAGCACGCCTCCAACATGCTGCCGTGGCGCCACCTGGCCCGGGCCACGGGAGCGCATCTCCGCTTTTTCGACGTGGACGACGAGGGGCACCCGCGCCTCGACGATCTGGAGCGCCAGCTGACGCCACGCGCGCGCATCGTGGCCTTCAGCCACGTCAGCAACGTGCTCGGCATGATCAATCCCGCTCGGGAGATGAGCGCACGCGTGCGCGGGCCGGGGCGCATCGTCGTGATCGACGGCGCGCAGTCCGTTCCCCACCTGCCGGTCAGCGTCGCCGACCTGGGCTGCGACTTCCTGGCCTTCTCGAGCCACAAGATGCTCGGGCCCATGGGAGTGGGCGTGCTGTGGGGCCGGCGCGACCTGCTCGAGGCGATGCCCGCCTACCAGTTCGGCAGCAACATGGCCCACGCGGTGGACGTCGCCGATGAGCAACTCTCCGTGGCCGCGCTCAAGTTCGGTGCCGGCACGCCCAACGCCAGCGGGCCGGTCGGACTCGCGGCGGCCATCGCCTTCCTGGCGCAGGCGGGAGCGCCCGCGCTTCGTGCGCACGAAGTGGCCATCAGCACGCGGATGTTCGAGCGACTTGGCCGCCTGCGCGCCGTGCGCGTGCTCGGCACGCGCGTGCCGGAGGAGCGGGTGAGCGTCGTCAGCTTCGTCGTCGAGGGGCGCGCGCCGGCCGACATGCTCGCGCACCTCGACGCCGACGGCGTCGCGATCCGCGCCGGCGACCTCGCCGCGTTGCCCCTCCTCAAGCGCTTCGGCGTGACGACCGCGGCACGCGCCTCGTGTTATCTCTACACGACGACCGACGACGTGGACCGCTTCGCCGATGCGCTCGAACGCGCGATCGCCGGCCGATGAGTGCGGCACCGGGGCTCGCACGGGCGTGCGCGACCAGGCCACCCCAGGAGGCAGGACGCGCATGCGCTGGATGACGCGCGAACGACCCAAGATCGATCGCGTGGCCACGGCCTGGCTGGTGGCCCGGTTCATCGATCGCGAGGCGGAGTTCCTCTTCGCGCCCACGCCCGAGGTGCTCGCGCGGAGCGCCGCGCTCGGCGCGACCCCGTACGATGTCGACGGCGCCACGCTGTCGCATCGCGGCGACCTCTGCACCTTCGACGCGGTGCTCGATGATCACCGGCTCGACGACCCGGCGCTGCGCGACCTCGCCGTCATCGTGCGCGGCGCCGACACCGATCGCCTCGACCTCGCGCCGCAGGCGGCCGGGCTGCTCGCGCTGTCGCTCGGCTTGTCGCGGTTGTGCCTCGACGACGACCAGCGCATGCTGGCGCACGGCTTCCTCGTGTACGACGCGTTGTACGAGTGGCTCCGGCATGCGCGCATGGAGCGGCACGGATGGGACCCGGATCGCGTCGGTGCGGCGGGGGAGCCGGCGTGGGACACGATCGAGAGTGGCGGCCTCGTCCTGCACCTGGCGGCGCGCCGAGCGACGGTGCAAGGCGAGGCCGTGGAGCTCGGGGCGAAGGAGTTCGCGCTGCTCGTGGCCCTCGTGGCCCGCGCCGGGCGCGTGCTGAGCCGCGGCTTCCTGTTGCAGCATGTGTGGGCGTACGAGGCCGACGTGGCCTCGCGCACGGTGGACTGGCACGTCGCGCTGCTGCGGAAACGCCTCGGCGCGCTCGGTGCCGGGATCAAGACGGTGCGGGGCGGCGGCTATCGCTGGGATGGCGTCGCCGGCGCCTGAGTGACGCCGGTCCTACCGCGTCCGCCTCGGGGCGTCGTCCGGGGTCACCGCCGAGATCGACGTCGGGAGCAGCGGACCGATGACGGACACGGCCAGCCGTCCCGTGAAGGCCAACGCCGGCCCGGCCACGCCGATGCCGAGCAGCGTGAGGTTCGCGGCGAGCACCCGTCCGGTCCAGCGATTGACGAGGGCCCGATCACGCGTCGCGACGACGGCCGCGAGCGCGGCCAGGTCGAGAATCACCAGCGCGCTGATCGACAGACCGAGAGTGATCGAACCGACACGGTCGAGCCAGGTGACGACGGCATCCACGAGCGACCTCGTGAGCGATGGGACGACGGCAGGCGCCATGCGGGCGACGACAGCCCCGCCCTGAACGGAAGGGTGCATCATCGCGGCATGCCGCGCAAGCACCTCGCCTCGACGAGCGAGCGTGTCCCCGGATCGAATTCGGCATCCCGCATGGCTCGCGGCCGGTCGGACGTGGCCTTCGGCGGCCTGACTGTAGATTCCCGGATGCCCGCTACCCCACGCGTCGCCCGGCTCGCTGCGCTGCTCGGCACCGTCGTCGCCGGCCTCCCGGTCGCCGCGCAGCGTCCGATTACCTGGCCCCAGCACTCCATGGAACGCCCCAAGCCGCCGGTGGAGGTCGCTCCCCCCCAGCGACTCCCCGTGGCACCCCCCGCCGGCGCCCTCGTCCTGTTCGACGGACGCGACCTCCGCTGGTGGCAGAAGCAGTCCGGGGCCGACGAGCCGGCGGCGTGGCGGGTTGCCGGCAGCGCCATGGAGGTCGTGGCGGGGGCCGGGGGCATCATGACGCGCGTGGCCTTCAGCGATGTCCGCCTGCACATCGAATGGGCCTCGCCCAGCCCCGCCGTCGGGACCGGACAGGACCGGGGGAACAGCGGCGTCTTCTTCATGGGGCAGTACGAAGTGCAGGTGCTCGACTCGTACCGGAACGAGACCTACGCCGACGGGCAGGCCGCCTCGATCTTCGGCCAGTTTCCGCCGCGCGTGAACGTGTCGCGGGCACCCGGCGCGTGGCAGAGCTTCGACATCGACTTCCACCGTCCGCGCTTCGATTCCACGGGCGTGCTGCTGCGCCCCGCGCGCATGACGGTGCGGCACAACGGCGTGCTCGTGCACGACGACGTGTCCCTCCTCGGGCCCACCTCGTTCGCCAAGCGGACCCCGTACGAGCGCCATCCCGACGCGCTGCCCGTCGCACTTCAGGACCACGGACAGAAGGTGCGCTTCCGGAACGTGTGGGCGGTGCCGCTCGCACCGTGACCACCGCCGCCTCGCGCACGCTCGTCGATGTCGCGGTCCTGGGCGGTGGCCCCGCGGGCGCGCTGGTGGACGTGGTGGGCGTGATGGCCGACTGGGACTGCGCGCGCGACGCCATCGCCTTCGACGAGCCGGCGACTGGCGGGCTGCGCGTGACGACCTCCGCGTTCCCGCGCCCGATCCCCGGCGTGCCGAAGGAGCGAAACCTCTCGGGGGTGTCGTTTGCCGTGGCGAACGCCACCGGGTTCCTCGCGCGCGCGTGCGAGGGGCGCGCGGCGCTGCGGTCGGTGGCCGATGTGCAGCGGTTGCTCCTCGGCGCGTCGCTCTAGCGCGTCCCTCCGCCCGCGCGGCGTCGCCGCGTGACCTCAGTACGTGTCGAAGAACCGCTGGACCTCGCGGGGATCGCGCGTGCGGGTCAACGCCAGCATCAGCAGGATGCGCGCCTTCTGCGGCGTGAGATGCTGCACCGTGATGCTCGGCGTCCACGGCCCGCGAAAGGCGCCGGCGCTGTCGAGCGCCGGGCACGAGAGCCGAAGGCCCTTCGGGGCGCTGTCCACGGCGGTCGGCGCCCTGTCCACCGCGGACGGCCCGCCTTCCACGTGCTCGCCAATGGGAAAGGCCATCACCAGCACCACCCCTGCGCGCGCGAGCTTCTGGTAGGCGGCCGACGCGGCGCAGGTGAAACCGGTGGCCGACACGACGACGCCCGGCGGCAGCGGGTCGTAGCGGCGTCCCGTGCCGCCGGGATAGGCGTACACGAGGTCCACCTCGGGGAGCGCGCTCACGCCGGCGAGATCGAACTCGCTGGCCGGCCCCCGGCGCCGCACCGGCGCGAAGAAGAACTCCGCCCCGTTCGAGGCCACGACGCCGAGCATTCCCATCTCGCCACCGGAGAAGCCGCCGGAGCGCGGATAGAGCTTGCGCGCTTCGCGAGCCGAGAGGATCCGATCATCCATCACCACCAGGACCCCCTTGCCCACCGCCTGCGGCGAGGCGGCGGTGCGCACGGCGGACAGCAGGTTGATCGGCCCGTCCGCGCTGATGCCGGTGGAGGGGCGTTGCGCCCCCACCACGATCACCGGCTTCTCCGAGCGCACCGTGAGGTACAGAAAGAAAGCGGTCTCCTCGAGGCGGTCGGTGCCGTGCGTGACAACGACGCCGGCGAGATCCGGCCGCGCGCGCAGCACGCCGTCGATGCGCCGCGCGAGGGCGACCCGATGAGCGCCGTGCGATACTCGCCGAGTGTGCCGGGCGCGTCCTGCACGCCGGCGATCGTGCCGCCGGTCGCGATCACGAGCACCTTGGGGCGTGGGGTCGCGTCGGCCTGGGCCGGGAGCAGGGCCGGGAAGCCGGCGAGGAGCGCGGCCATCGTGAGGATGCAGCGCGGGCGTGAGGGGATCGGCATGCCCGACGTTAGGGGTAGGCCTGACGCTCGGCGAGCGACGGGCGCACCTTCTCTCCGACGATGAGCGACGACATCAGGGACCGGCTGCGAACGGCGCTGCAGGCCACGTACACGATCGAGCGCGAGCTCGGCCGCGGCGGCATGGCGACCGTGTACCTCGCGCGCGACGTGAAGCACGATCGCGACGTCGCGCTCAAGGTCCTCCTCCCCGACCTCGGGGCCGTGCTCGGCGCCGACCGGTTCCTGAGCGAGATCAAGACCACCGCCAAGCTGCAGCACCCCCACATCCTCGCGCTGCTCGACAGCGGCTCGGCCGACGGCCTGCTGTTCTACGTCATGCCGCTCGTCGAGGGGGACACGCTGCGCTCGCGGCTCGACCGCGAGCGGCAGTTGCCCATCGAGGACGCGCTGCGGATCACGACCGAGGTGGCGGGAGCGCTCGACTACGCGCACCGGCACGGTGTCATCCATCGCGACATCAAGCCGGAGAACATCCTGCTGCAGGATGGGCGCGCCGTGGTGGCCGACTTCGGCATTGCGCTCGCGGTGCAGACCGCAGGTGGGCAGCGCGTGACGCAGACGGGGCTCTCGCTCGGGACGCCGCAGTACATGTCCCCCGAGCAGGCGATGGGGGAGAAGGTGATCGACGCGCGCACCGACGTGTACGCGCTCGGTGCGGTGCTGTACGAGCTGCTCACCGGCGAGCCGCCGTTCACCGGCGCCACGGCGCAGTCGATCGTCGCCAAGGTGCTCACCGAGCGGCCGACGGCCCCGACTGCGGTGCGCGACACGATTCCGCGCTATGTCGAGGCCGCGGTGTACAAGGCGCTCGCCAAGCTGCCGGCCGACCGGTTCGCGACCGCGGCGCAGTTCGCGGCGGCCTTGGCACGGCCGGAGACGATGGAGAGCGCGGCACTCGGAGCGACCGGCGCTGGTGGAGCGGCGTCGGCTCGCGGCGTGCGACGCCATGTCGCGGCCGCGCCGGCGGTGTGGGCGGGTCTCGCCCTGGCCACGCTCGCCGCGACGTGGGGATGGTCGCGCGCTGTCACGCCGACGGCGCCACCCGTGGCCCGCGTCGTGCTCGAGCCGTCGGCACTGATGCAGCCGGGCACGCAGGGCGCCGCCTCGACCCTCGCGATTTCACCGGATGGCTCGCGCATCGCCCTGATCGGCGTGGACTCGACCAGGGAAACGCAGCTCTGGGTGCGGTACCTGGATCGTGTCGAGCCGGTCCGCGTGCCGGGCACGATCGGTGCCGCCTACCCTTTCTTCTCCCCCGATGGCGAGTCGGTGGGATTCTGGCAGGACCAGAAGCTCCGCGTCGTCTCCCTCAAGGGCGGCGCCCCGGTCACGGTGTGCGACGCGCCGGCACCGTTCCGGGGCGCCAACTGGGGACGTGACAGTTCGATTGTTTTCTCGGTTCGCGGCGCGCTGATTCGCGTGGCGTTCGCGGGGGGGGCGCCGGATACGCTCCTCGTCCCCCCCAAGGGCTCGAGTGCCCTGTATCGCTACCCGGCGTACCTGCCCGGCGAGCGCGCGGTGCTGTTCGACATCACCGGCGACACCACCGATGGCGGCGCCGTGTTCTCGCGGAGCGATCGCGCCGTCACCCGACTCGGGAGCGGCTGGCGCAACCTGCAGTACGTCGATGGCGGGATCCTCACGTTCGGCCAGCTGGACGGGAGCGTGGCCGCCGTGCCGTTCGACCCGAAGGGGCTGCGGGTCACCGGGCGATCCGAGATGCTGACCGATGGCGTCTTCATGTCGGTCGAGGGACGGACCCGGTTTGCCGTCGCCCGCACGGGGGCGGTGGCCTACCTCGCCGCGCTCGGCGACGTCACGAATGCGGAGCTCATGCTGGTCGACCGGCAGGGGCGTGGCACGGCGCTCCCGGCGGAACGCCGGCCTTATCGCTTCCCGAGGTTTTCGCCCGACGGGCGGCGCCTCGCCGTCGGTGTCTCCATCGGCCAGGTCTTTGCCGGCGACATCTGGGCGTATTCGATGGACAACGGATCGATGACACGGCTGACGTCGGATTCCGTCAACTCGCAGCCCGAATGGGATCCCGACGGCCGGAGCCTCGTGTTCGTGCACCTGACCGTCACGGCCGGCGCGCAATTTGCGCAGCTGTTTCGCGTTCCCGCCGACGGCAGCGGCGCGCCCACGGCGCTGCTGCGGCGCCCCAAGAACGTCTATGAGTCGCACCTCACCCCCGACCGGCGCGCGATCGTCTTTCGCGAAGACGCGGCCCCCGGCCAGCGCGACGTGCTGATGGCCTCGCTCGACAGTCCGCAGGTGGTCACCCCCCTGCTGACGTCGCGCTTCGACGAGCGCAGCATCGCGCTGTCGCCGGACGGGCACTGGCTCGCGTACGTGTCGAACGAGACCGGCACCGACGAGGTCTACGTCCGGAAGCTCGAGCCCACGTCCGGCCGGTGGAAGGTCAGTGCGAAGGGCGGCGTCGAGCCGCGATGGGCGCGCACCGGCGAGATCTTCTTCCGCTTCCGCGATTCCGTCTACGCCAGCCGGGTCGACCTGGGTGGCGAGCCGCGCATCTCCGCCCCCAAGGCGCTGTTCGCGGGCCAGTATGCGTCGTCCGGCCACGAAGCGCTCTGGGATGTGTCACCCGACGCGACGCACTTTGCGATGGTGCGCAGCCTCGCCGGCACCACGGGACTGCGCCTGGCGCTGCTGCTGAACTGGGCCGATCACTGGCGGGCGCGTCGCTGAGGGACACCCCTTGACGGTGGGAATGATAGTATTACTATTCTTTTAAGTAGTAATGCAAACATTCCAATCCCGCCCCATGTCCCATCTGTTCAAGCAGCTCCAGCACGACCTCCCCGCCAGCATCGTCGTCTTCTTCGTCGCCGTCCCGCTCTGTCTCGGGATCGCGCTGGCCTCGGGGGCGCCCCTCTTTGCCGGCCTGATCGCCGGCGTTGTCGGCGGCATCGTGGTCGGCTCCGCGAGCGGCTCCCCGCTCGGTGTCAGCGGCCCGGCCGCCGGCCTCGCCGTCATCGTCCTCTCCTCGATCGCCACGCTGGGCGGCTCGTGGGAGGCGTTCCTCCTGGCCGTCGTGCTCGCGGGCGTGCTCCAGCTCGCGATGGGATTCATCGGCCTGGGCGGCATCGCCTACTACTTCCCGTCGTCGGTGATCAAGGGGATGCTCACCGGCATCGGCCTGCTGATCATCATCAAGCAGATCCCGCAAGCGCTCGGCTCCGTTGCGGCGCCCGGCGAGGAGCTCATCGAGGCCGGCACGAGCGCGTTCTCCACGCACCTCGAGTCGATCACCCCGGCCGCGATTTTCGTCACGGCGGTCTCGCTCGCCCTGCTGATTTCCTGGGACGCCTGGCTGGCGCCGCGCATCAAGCTGTTCCGCCTGATTCCGGGTCCGCTGGCCGCCGTGGCCACGGGGATCGTCCTGAGCCGCGTGATGGCCGCCGACCTGCTGCCGTGGGCCCTCGGCGCGCATCAGCTGGTCGAGATCCCGATCGCGGGAAGCGTCGGCGCGTTCCTCGCGCAGTTCTCCGCGCCAGACTTTTCGGCCCTCGCCAACCGCCAGGTGTATGTCATCGCCGTCGTCCTCGCCGTGATCGCCAGCATCGAGACGCTGCTCTGCGTGGAGGCCACCGACCGCCTCGACCCGGAGAAGCGCATCACCCCCACCAACCGCGAACTCAAGGCGCAGGGCCTCGGCAACATCATCTCCGGCCTGATCGGCGGCCTGCCGGTCACGCAGGTGATCGTGCGCAGTTCGGCGAACATCGCCTTCGGCGGACGCACCAAGCTCTCGGCGATCCTGCACGGCGTGTTCCTCCTCCTCTGCGTCGCGGCGATTCCCGGCCTGCTCAACATGATCCCGCTGGCGACGCTGGCGGCGATCCTCTTCGTGGTCGGCTACAAGCTGGCCAAGCCCGCCCTCTTCGCGCAGATGTACCGGCACGGCTGGGAGCAGTTCGCGCCGTTCGTGGCGACCGTGGTGGGCATCCTGGCCACCGACCTCCTGCGCGGCATCGGCATCGGCATGGTGGTCGGCGTGGCCATCGTCCTCCATCACAACCTGCGCAATCCGTTCACGGTCGCCCAGCACGCCCCGAAGACCGACGACTACCGCATCCAGCTGGCGGAGGAGGTGTCATTCCTGAACAAGGGCCGCATCCTCCAGCAGCTGGCCGTCATCCCGGAGCGCTCACGCGTGGTGATCGACGCCACGCAGTCCAAGGTCATCGACTTCGATGTCCGCGAGATCCTCCGCGAGTTCCGCACCACCGCGCCATCGCGCGGCATTGCCGTGGAGTTCCACGGCCCCCTCCTCGAGCCGGGCACCCCATGAGAACGCTGACCAAGAAGCTGCGCGACGACCTGACCCCGATCACCGCGCTCGACGTGCTGCGCAAGGGGAACGAGCGGTTCGTCAACAACCTGAAGGCCAACCGGAACCTGCTGCAGCAGGTCAACGAGACCAGCGACGGCCAGCACCCGCTGGCGATCGTCCTCAGCTGCATCGACTCCCGCACCTCGGCCGAGCTGATCTTCGACCAGGGGCTCGGCGACATCTTCAGCTGCCGGGTCGCCGGCAACGTGCTCAACGACGACATCCTCGGGAGCATGGAGTTCGCCTGCAAGGTGGCGGGCGCCAAGGCCATCGTCGTCCTCGGCCACTCGAAGTGCGGGGCGATCAAGGGCGCCTGCGATGGCGTCAAGCTGGGGAACCTCACCACCCTGCTGCACAAGATCGACGGCGCGATCGCGCTGGAGACGGAGACGCTCGGCGACCGGACCTCAGCCAACGCCGCGTTTGTCGAGCGCGTCGCCGAGCTCAACGTGCTGCTCGTGAAGACGCAGGTGATGGAGCGCAGCCCGCTGCTCGCGGACATGGTCGCGCGCGCCGAGATCGCCATCGTCGGAGGCATGTACGACGTCGAGTCGGGCGCCGTGGACTTCTATGATGCGCGCATGCTGATGGGCGCGGTGTGACGCAGCCGATCCGGCTGCAGGTGGACGAGAAGCTCCACCTCAAGGACCCCACCTCCACCGAGTTGGGGCAGTCGGTCGTCGAGCAGGCCATCCTGATGCTCGACGAGCTGGGGTACGAGGCGTTCACCTTCCGCAAGCTGGCGGAGCGCATCGGGACGACCGAGCCCTCCGTGTACCGGTACTTCAAGAACAAGCAGCGGCTGTTGCTCTATCTCACTTCGTGGTACTGGAGCTGGATGGAGTACCGGCTGCTGCTCGCGACGGTCAACGTGGTGCCTGCCGAGGCGCGCCTGCGCCTCGCGCTGGCGGAGTTGACCCGCCCGATCGTCGCCGACGACACACTGCCGCGCATCGACGAGGCCGCGCTCTACCGCGTGGTGGTCGCGGATTCGTCCAAGTCATACCTGCATCGTGACGTCGACGCGGAGAATCGCGAAGGCCTGTTCCGGAGCTACAAGCGGCTGTGCCGCACGGTGGCCGACATGATCACCGAGGTGAACCCCGGCTACCGCTTCCCACTGGCGCTCGTGTCGACGGTCGTGGAGAGTTCGCACATGCAGAAGTACTTCGCCGAGCACCTGCCGCGGCTCACCGAGGTGAAGCACGGGCAGGCCGGGCCGTCCACTTCGGAGTTCCTCACCGACCTGGTCTTTCGGGCGATCGCACCAGCGTCGTGATGACCGGCGACGTGGTGGCGAGGTCGCCCCGGTGACCGCCGTCGTCGTCGTCGGCGCCGGCATCAACGGCCTGGTCGCCGCGCACTACCTGCGGCGCGCCGGCTGCCAGGTCACCGTACTGGAACGCGCGGCGCGCGCCGGCGGCGCCTGCATCTCGGCCGAGGCGACGGTCGGGGGACGCACACAGGCCTACGCGCTCGGCGCCTCGGTCCTCGGCCTGATGCCCGATTTCATCTTCCGGGAGACGGGGCTCGCCGAACGGCTCGAGACCTTCGTGCCCACCTCGTCCAAGCGGGTCTACTTCCCGACGCCGGAGGCGAGCGCCTGGATCCACCGCGATCCCCAGCAGCTCGATCGCGAGTTTCGCTCCCGCTGGGGCGAAGAGGGCGACGCGGCCGGCTTCCGGGCCGACGAAGCGCGCGTGGTGGCCTTTCTCCAGGAGGGCTACCGCACTGCGACGCCACCCAACGTCGAAGCCGCCCTCCACGCCCTGGGCGACACCCTGACCCGGCTCTGGATCACCGGCAGCGCCGCCGACTTGCTCGACCACTACTTCACCGCCGACCGCACCAAGATCTACATGGCGATGACGGTGACGGAGAGTGGACCGGTGTCGTTGGCCGAGCCGTACTCGGCGTTCACGCTGCCGCTGATGGACTCGGGCTCGGTGTTCGACGGCTTCTACGGATTCGTCAAGCCGGGGCTCTGGCGGCTCACCGAAACGCTCGCCCAGATCAACCGCGAGATGGGGATCGACATCCGGCTCGGCGCGACGGTCGAGCAGGTCGACCCCGACCGCGGCATCGTGCACTACACCCAAGAGGGGCTGTCGCGCACCGCGCCGTTCGATCAGCTGGTGCTGGCCACCGAGCCGCGGGCGGCCGCGCGCCTCGTGGGCGACGCCACGACCACGGCGCAGGTGGAAGAGACGCGCGTGCTCGGCTCCAGCGGCAAGCTGACCATGTTCTTCCGAAATCCGGTCCGTTGGAAGGATGCGCCCGACGCCGACGCCGATGCCGCCTTCCGCTTCATCTTCTCCATGGAGACGCTGGCCGAGTTCGAGCGGGCGACCATGGGGGTCACGTCGGGTGCGGTGGACTACGAGCCGGGTTACATCCAGATCTACTGCGAAGGGGCGGCGATGCGGCGGCTGAGGCTCAACGAGCCCTACGACCGCCTCACCCTTTTCTTCAAGAACCTCGCGCTCAACCAGAAGGGTGACGCGCTGGCGCATGTCGAAGCGGTGGTGAAGGCGCAGGTGCTGGCCCACATCGCCAATCCCGAGGATTGCGTGTGGAGCCGGCTGCTGGCGCCGCGCGACCTGCAGGAGCTGTTCCTCTTTCCCGGCGGAAATCTCGATCACACCGAGCTCGCACCGGGGCAGACCTTCTTTGACCGGCAGTTCGCGGTGAGCCCGGAGGAGCGGTTCTACCAGTTCGGCCGATGGGCGAACCTGTCGTATTGCGGCGCGGGCTCGTATCCGTGCGGCTCGATTGCCGGCACGCCCGGTTACATGTGCGCGCAGGAGTTGATGCGCGTGCGGTGAGCGGCCGGAGCGTGCGCCTGACAGCGCGCGCGAGCAGCGTGGCGATGCACCGGGCGCGAGGCCATACTTCACGACCCCGATTGCACCGTTCCTCCTCCATTACCAGGACCGTCGCGCCATGAACCTCCTGAAGCAGGTCATGCGGTTGCCGTACACGCGAGGGATCTGGGCGCGCCTGCCGGTCGGCTCGGTCGAGAACAAGGTCCGGTACGGCATCTATCCGTATCCGCACTATGCCTACGGCGTCTACTGGTCGGCGTTCCTTGCCCGGCAGTTGAAGATCCCGCGCATCACGGTGATCGAGTTTGGCGTGGCTGGCGGCCGCGGCCTCATGGCGCTCGAGCAGGCCAGCCTCGAGATCGGGGCGCACCTGGGGGTCCAGATCGACGTCGTCGGCTTCGATTCGGGCGAAGGGATGCCGCAGCCGGTGGACCATCGCGACCTGCCCCACATCTGGAACGTGGGCTTCTACCGGATGGAGCCGCAGAAGCTGCTCGCCAGGTTGCAGGGGGCGAAGCTCGTGCTCGGGGACGTGACCCGGACGGCGCCGGACTGGATGCAGCACGGCATCGAATCACCGATCGGATTCGTCGCCTTCGACCTCGACTACTACAGTTCCACCGCGGCGGCATTCGCCATCTTCGACGGCGCGGAATCCACGCACCTGCCGCGCGTGCACTGCTATTTCGACGACCTGGGCTGCACCGACCTCGGCTGCATGAGCCGCTTCGTGGGGGAGTACCTCGCGATCGACGAGTTCAACGAGCGCCACGCCGATCGCAAGATCGGCCGCATCGAGCAACTGCGCCTCAACCGCGAGTGCTGGGAACCGTGGCAGGAACGGATGTGCGCGTTCCACGATTTCGCGCACAGTCGCTACCGTCAGCTCGTGCTGCCCGGCGGCGCCGAGCACACCCAGTTGCCGCTGTAGGCCGACCGGTCGCCCTGATCGGGGTTCAAGGCGGTCGGTCGGTTGCGTGACGCGGCTGCTAGGCCCGCAGGGTGTCGCCGACCCAGCTCTTGATCTCCTTCTTCACGGCTTCGTCGTTGGCGAGTTCGCCCTTGAGGCAGCGCTCCACGAGGCCGGCCATCTCCGCGTCGGAGGCGAAGCGCAGACCGATCAGCTGCCGCGTGCTCAGGTCGTTGATCCGTCCCTTGAGGGCGTCCGGCAGGCTGCCGGCGAGACGCAGGCGCATCTCGAGCCGGATCAGGCGATCCTGCACCTTGAGCGCCATCGTGCGGGAGGCGAAGACGGCGAGGAGGATGCCCACGGCGAAGATCGTGTCCCAGATGGCGCCGCGGTGGAAGCCGTACGAGTACAGCCGGTAGCCCGACACGCCCACGTTGATGAGGGCTACGGGGAAGGCGAAGAAGTGCCACATCGGCAACCACTGCCGATGGTTCTTGATGGTCTGGGCTTCCATGGTCGAACTCCTGGAGTTGGCGGATGGCCCCCGCGCGCGATCCGGATGCGCACCGGAGACCGACGAATGTGGACGCGCCGGGAGTGGGGCGCTAGGAGGGACGAGGTGGGACGACGACGGCGTCACTGAGGGCGGCGCGTCAGCGAGGTCGCGCGACAACGTCAAGGGGACCTCACACACCTTGGACGCGTGGTTCTTGAAAGTCGCGCGGTCGAGGCGTAACCTCCGGCATCCATCAGATGTCGCATCCCTCGAACACGACTCCCATGCGGACGCTCGCACAGCTCCTGGTCGTCGCTGCCCTTGGCGTCCTGACTGCCCCGAGCGGCGAGGCGCAGGGGCTCGACGACATCGAGGCGGCGCGCCGCGATTACGCACGCGGTATGCAGTTTCTGCGGGATGCCGCCAGTGCGACGGATGCCGAGACGGCTTGCAGCCGGCTGCGAAGTGCGGAATCCGTGTTTCGAAACGTCGCGATCGACCTGCGACGGATTCGCAATGGCACGCCGTCCCGGGACGTGATGGTGATTGCCGACGACGTCGCGAACGACGCAGAGCAACTCCGCGATCAGGCGCAGCGCGCCCAGCTCAGCTGCACCCCGAAGCGAACGACCGAGCAGGCCGCAGCCGACGGGGCGCAGGCGGCCAAGAACGCCCGCTACTTCTACGACCTGTTCGCGAAGGACAAGCTCCAGACGAGTCTCGGGAAGGCGATCCTGCGGTCGGACCAGGACGACCCGGCCATGCTGCGTCAGTTCATCGAATTCGCGGACCTGACCTCGGAGCGACGGGAGATCGTGGAGCGACTCGCAAAGGCGCTGGCCGCCCGGGCCAGCAGGATGCGCACGGTCGCGGCGCCCGCGCCCGTCGGCGTCGCGCGCGTGCCGAAGATGCCGGCGCGAGGTCAGACGTTTCGCGAATGCGGCAGTTGCCCCGAGATGGTCGTGTTGCCGGCGGATTCCCTCATCACGTATCGCCTGGCCATCGGCGTGACGGAGGTGACGCGCGCGGAGTGGCGCGCCTGTGCGGACGACGGTGCGTGTGACTCCTCGCATGTCGCGCCCGATCCGCTCAAGACCGGCGACGGCGAGCATCCGGTGTCGGGCATGACGTTCTTCGACGCCGAGACATACGCGCGCTGGCTGTCGAGGCGCACGGGCCGCGAGTACGGCGTGCCCAGTAGAACAGAGTGGAAGCTCGGGGCCCGTGACCCGTCGGGTCAACCGTCGCGGACGACCGGGAACTTCGAGAACTTCGGGGACAAGATCACCCGCGACTTGTACCTCCTGACGTCGCCGGTGCGCTTCTTCGGGGTGGAACCGAACGGGACGTACGACATGGCAGGCAACGTCGCGGAGTGGACGCGGGACTGTTGGGACGACAAGTCGGTGGGCCATCCGACGGATGGCAGTGCGTGGCGCGGTGAGCGGTGGAACTCGCTGTTTGGATGTCCGTACCAGCAGTTGGAGGGCGCATCGTTCGCGAACCTGGACGATCGGGCCATCCCGCGGGGCGCCCCGTACATCGGGTTTCGCGTGGTGCGGCGAGACTCCGTGACCGCGTCCGACCGTGCGGCCGCCGCCGACTCGGCGAGAGCGGCGCAGGCCGCCGCGGTGATCGCCGCGCGACTCGGGCGCGTTCAAGCCCAGCAGGCCCGAATGGGGCGCCCGTTGCCGAGGGGCGTGCTGACCACGCTTCCCCTGCCCACCAGCTGTGTCGTCGAGCGGGTGCCGTGGTTCGGGGGCACGACCGCGCTCCATTGGGTGCCCGAGTCGCTGCGCGGCATCGAGGCCGCCGGTGGCGGGACAGCCCCCGGCATCTCCTCGAAAGGCGTGATCATCGATGGAGCCGCCACGTATTCGGAGCTGCTCGTCATGGACTCCATTCCGCGTCTCGTGCACGTCCGGCTGACGACGGACCGTCCCACGCTCGTGGGAATCTGCCTGGCCCCGGGAGACCTGCTGCCGGCGCGCGAGGTGCTCGAGTCCGTTCGTTGGAAGGGTGAATCGACTGCGGGCGTACGCGGCGCATCGCTACCGGCCCTTGGGAACGCAGCGCCGCGTCGCGACGCGCCGGTGCGCCGCGTCCTCGACCGGTCGGTCGTGTCCGACATGATCAGGCTCATCCCGACGGGGAACGGCCAGCGTCGCGACGACAGAGCCGCGTATGAGCGCTTCGAAGAGCACGGCGTGACGTTGACGCTGCCCGATGGCGACTGGGTCGTCGATCTCACCAACGAGGGGGTCAGGGTCCGTCACCTCGTCGGGGTCGCGTTCGCCGCGTCCTGCCTCGTGTCGGTGGGACGCGAGTGGAACGTCAACGACTTCCACTCGAACAGGAAGGTCGACACCACCTCCTTGACGGGCGACCAGTATACGGAAATCGGTGGTCGGTATACGCGGTGGAGAACCACATCGAATGGGAGCACCGAGCTTGAGCGGTACGCCGGACGAAAGCCGATCTTGAGGGCAACGTGCTCGCTCGGAGGGGACCCACTGTACCCGGTCGGCCGTCAGCTTCGAGGCATCGCCTTCTCGCTCCGCTGGGGTGACGAACCCGAGACGCCATGATCGTCGTCTGGCGTGGGCATCGCCTCCACCGCACAGCGCCCCGCACGGACAGTCCGCGGAGCGCGATGCGCCGCGGCTGCTACTTCCCCTCGAACTTGAACGACAGCTTCACCTTGGCGCGATAGCAGTCGATCTTGCCGTCCTTGATCTGCACGTCCAGTTGCGACACTTCGGCGATGCGCAGGTCGCGGAGCGTCTTGGACGCGCGCCGGACGGCGGCGGCGGTCGCCTTTTCCCATGATTCGGTGCTCGTACCGACGAGCTCGATGATCTTGTAGACGCTTTCGGCCATGGTGGGATCCTGGAAGGACGTTGGACGATCGGGACGCGGCGCACAGGGCATGTCCGCGGGGGAGAACGTGCGACCACGGCCGTGCGCGCGCAATGCGCGGCAGCGTCCCCCCGCGACGGCGGCGGCTCCGCCAACTACCGACCCCCGGCGGCTATCGCCGCCTGACCGCCTTCCGAACGGCCGAACGAAGGTCGCAGAGGAGCAGCGCCTGGGCGGCGGTCAGGTCGCCGGGCATCGACCGATTGACGGTCTCGATCGATGCGAGCAAGAGCGCCCACCCGTCCGTGAGGCCATTCACCCCGCGCAGGCCGCGCTGCAGTTCACCGGCGGCCTCGACGGCAGGGCCTGCCTCCAGCTCCGAAATCAACCCACGGAGCGCGACGAAGAGCTCCTCGTTCGAGCCGAACACCCGCGTCGTGCGAAAAAGGCCCATGGCGTGCTCCTCCGGCGTCCGGTGCGTTCGTGCGTCCCCGGACGAAAACGTCCGTTTCGGGCGGAGACCCCGGTCCTCGCAGGAGTCGC
>JANLSF010000103.1:0-3688 GCA_031362285.1 Gemmatimonadota bacterium
ATAGGATACCGGGCGCCGTGCGGGACCGATAGAGCGGACGCGCCGTGACTGGTGTCATTGCCAGAAGTCAGTCCCGTGGAGAACGTTGCGGGACCCCCTTTCCGGACGCTGATGCCCCGCCGTTCCAACCCCTTGGTCGCCCCGGCCGGCACGGTCGTGCTGCTGGCGTCGCTCCTTGTTGGCGCCTGTACGGACCCCTTGGTGCGCGCCAGGCAACAGGTCGTGGCAGAGGCGGGAGGATCCAAGCTCCGTGGGCGCGAACTGGAGCGGTTCATCTCATCCGCCACGGGCGGACACCCGGACCGGAACGCGGCGCTGTACACCAGCCTCTGGATCGACTTCGCGCTGCTCGAGGCCGCGGACCGGACAGGGGTAGCCCTCGAGGATTCGGCCACGATCGCGGCCGCCGTCTGGCCTGACGCGGCGATCGCCTGGGGGCGGCGCGAGCGCGAGCGCGCCGGTGCGGCTGCGCAGGCGGCCACGGATGCGCGACTCGCCGTGCTCTACAGGGAAGACCGGGTCCGGGTCTTCCAGCAGATCCTGGTCCGGCTGGCCTTCGGCGTCGACACGGCGGTGGTGAGCCGAGCCACGGCCAAGTTCAAGGAGGTCGAGGCGCGGCTCCGGCGCGGGGAGAAGTTCGACGACGTGGCGAGGGCGATGTCGGAGGACCCGAGCGCGGAGCGCGGGGGGATGATGGCGGCAATCACGAAGGGAACACTCGCGCCGCAGGTCGAGCGCGCCGGATGGCCGCTACCTCCGGGCGCGACCTCGGCTCCCGTCCGCACGGGGCTGGGGTTCCACCTGATCCGTCGCCCCACGTTGGCCGAGGCCCGCGGGCCGTTGCTCGAGTTCGCGAGCCGCAAGGTCGCGCCGGCCAAGGTCGACACGATCCGGATCGAGCCGCCGGTCGTGGTGCCCGACATCGTGCTCACCAACGGAGCCACGGGGTACTTCCGCACGCTGATGGAGGAACCCGGCACGATGGCCGGTGCCGACACGCTCCTGCTGGCGAAGATCAAGGGGACGCCGTTCACGGTGGCCGAGGGGCGTCGGTGGATTGGGGCCGTGCCGGGGCATACCCGCTACGGGTGGCTTACGGCCCAGGACCGGCCGCTCGCGACATTCCTGCGCGAACTGGTGGCGGCAGAGCAGGTGCGGCGGGAGACCAAGGCCACGGTGCTGACCCCCGAGGCATGGCGGGAGCTGTCGGCGAAATACCGGGAGGGGCTCGTCCGCGCCCGGGCGGCACTGGGGCCGCAGGCTCCCACAGGAGGCGGCAGTGCGCGCATTGCCGCCGCGGCGCAACGCTCGCTTCCGGGTGGCCGGTACCACCCCGTGCTCCCGAGCGGCCTTGGCATGGTGCTGCGTGAGCGGATCAAGGTGCGGGTTGATCAGCCGGCGATTGCAGAGATCGTGAAGACCGTGGAGATGTTCCGCGTGCCCAAGGATTCGGGCACGGCCGCGCCGTAGTCGCGCCGACCGGGCGACCGTGGCGCGGCGGTGGTTCAACCCCCATCCTTGGGGCTGCGTATTCCGCGTGTCGCAGCGCCGCGCGATGCCCTGAACCGCCCCCACCCGTACGGAGCCCCAATGCGTCGGATGCTGCTTGCCCTCGCGCTGCTCGCCAGCGCGCGCCCCTCGGCCGCGCAGGCCCCGCTCGATTCGGCCCGCCTCGCCGCACTCAAGGCCGAGGCGATCACGAAGGTCGACGCCCGCGCCAAGCTGGTGCAGGAGATCATCGACCAGGTCTATTCGTTCGGCGAACTCGGCATGCAGGAGTTCGAGACGTCGAAGTACCTCACGGGGATCCTCGAGCAGAACGGGTTCAAGGTGGAGCGCGGCGTGGCCGGGATGCCCACCGCATGGACGGCGCGCTGGGGATCCGGCAAGCCGGTGATTTCGCTCGGCTCCGACATCGACGGCATTCCCCAGTCGGGGCAGAAGCCGGCGGTGGCGTATCGCGACTGGCAGGTGGTGGGCGCGCCCGGCCACGGCGAGGGGCACAACTCGGGACAGGCGGTGAACATCGCCGCCGCGCTCGTGGTCAAGGAGATCATGACGCGCGAGAAGCTCCCGGGCACGCTGGTCCTCTGGCCAGGCGTGGCCGAGGAGCAGATGGCGGGGAAGGCGTTCCTCGTGCGGGCCGGCGTGTTCAAGGACGTGGACGTGACGCTGTTCACGCACGTGGGGAACGACCTCGGGGTGAGCTGGGGACAGAGCGGCTCCAACGCGCTCGTGAGCGCGGAGTTCCGCTTCAAGGGGCAGAGCGCGCACGCGGCCGGCGCCCCATGGCGCGGCAAGAGTGCGCTCGACGCGGTGATGCTCATGGCCACGGGCTGGGAATACCGGCGCGAGCACCTCGAGTTGCAGCAGCGCTCGCACTACGTGATCAAGGACGGCGGCGACCAGCCCAACGTGGTGCCGAGCACGGCGAGCATCTGGTTCTACTTCCGCCATCTCGACTACGAGAAGACGATGGCGCTGTTCGAGACGGGGAAGCGGATCGCGGCGGGCGCGGCGATGATGACCGACACCAAGCTCGACACGGTGGTGGTCCTCGGCTCCGGCTGGAGCGGCCACTTCAGCAAGCCGGTGGCCGAGGCGATGTACGAGAACATCAAGTCGGTGGGGGTGCCCAAGTGGGACGCGGCCGACATCGCGCTGGCCAGGGGGCTGCAGAAGGAGTTGGGTGTCGCCGACTCGGGGCTTCGCACCGGGGTGGGCAAGATCGATGGCCCCGCGCAGAACCGGATGGGTGGCGGCTCGGATGACATCGGCGACGTGGCGTGGAACCTGCCGACGATCACGCTGCGGTATCCGTCGAACATTCCGGGCACCCCGGGGCACAACTGGGCCAACGGGATCGCCATGGCGACGCCGCTCGCGCACAAGGGCGCCGTGGCGGGCGCCAAGGTGCAGGCGCTGACGATGCTCGACCTGATCGCGAAGCCGAAGCTGGTGGCCGACGCGTGGGCGTACTTCAACGACGTGCAGACGAAGGACATCAAGTACAAGCCGTTCATTGCGGCGAGCGACATGCCGCCGATCCACCTGAACGCCGACATCATGGCCAAGTACCGGCCGGAGATGAAGAAGCTCTACTACGACGCGAAGAAATACCGCTCGTACCTCGAGCAGCTGGGGATCCCGTATCCGACGCTGCGTGACTCCTCCAAGGCCGTCAACAAGGTGGTTCCGGAATGAACATGTCTTCTCGCCTGACGCGTGGGCTGGGCTGCGCCCTCGCCCTGTCCGCGCTCGTTGCCGGCGCCACCGCACCGCTGCGCGCCCAGAATGCCGACCCGCGCCTCGAGCGCCTCAAGGCCGAGGCGCTCACGAAGATCGACGGTCGCGCCAAGCAGATCCAGGAGATCGTGGACCAGATCTTCTCGTACGGCGAGCTCGGCATGCAGGAAGTCGAGACGTCGAAGTTCCTCACCGGGCTGCTCGAGAAGAACGGCTTCACCGTGGTGCGCGGCGTGGCCGGCATTCCCACGGCGTGGACCGCGCGCTGGGGCTCGGGCAAGCCGGTGATCGGGCTGGGCTCCGACATCGACGGCATCCCGAAGTCGAACCAGAAGCCGGGGGTGGCCTACCGCGACACGATCGTGGGCGGCGCGCCGGGGCACGGCGAGGGGCACAACTCCGGCCAGGCGGTGAACATCGCCGCCGCGCTCGTGGTCAAGGA
>JANLSF010000110.1:0-3642 GCA_031362285.1 Gemmatimonadota bacterium
CTTCGCCAGTTCCTCGACCTTGGCATCAATATCGGCTTCGGTCGCGGCCAACTGTTCCCGTGCGGCCAGGGTTTCCACGACCAGGTCGCGGCGCACCTGGCGCTCCGCCAACGGGCGGAACTCGCCGGCGAACTTGGGCGCCTCCGCCTCGGGAATCTGGTACATCTGTGCGTACCCCTGCACGAGCTGCGCCACCCACGCGTTGGGCACGTCGAACGGATTGGCGGCGATCACCTGCTCGAGCAGCTGCGCGCGCCACTCGGCGTCGGCATCGCTCTCGGCGTGCTTCCTCAGGTCGGCCTCGACGGTGGTGCGCAGCGCGGCGACCGTGTCGAAGTCGCCCATCTCCCGCGCAAAGGCGTCGTCGAGCGCCGGGGCCGACTTCCGCTTCACGTCCTTGAGCGTCGCCCGGGCCAGCTTCGACTTGCCCCGCTCCGCCTCGTTCGGGAAGTCGTCGGGCCACTTCACCGTGCGCTCCACGGTCTGCCCCGGGACTGCCTCCATGATCAGCTCCTCGATGCCGGCGATCGCCTGCGCGCTGCCCAACTCGAGGCGGTACTCCTTCTGCTCGCCCATCTCGCCGGCGTCGTTGGTCGTCGCCAGCTCCACCGTCACCTGGTCGCCGGGCATCGGCTTGTCGTTCACCGGGGTCCAGGTGGCCTTCTGGTCGCGCAGCTGCTCGATCTGGGCATCCACCTCGGCCTTGCCCACCGGCTTGGCCACGCGCGCCACCGCGAAGCCGGACAGCTTGTCGAGCTTGATCTCGGGGCGCACTTCCACGTGCAGTTCGAAGGTCAGCGGCTCGCCGTCCTTGAACGACAGGTCGTGGATGTGCGGTTGGGCCACCGGCTGGAGCTTCTCCTTGTCCAGCACCGCCTCGTAGGCCTCCTTGACGATGGCCTCGATCGTTTCCTGGCGGATGGCGTCGGCGAACTTCTTCCGGACCATCGCCGCGGGCGCCTTGCCGGCGCGGAAGCCCGGGAGGCGGGCCTGGGTGGCATACCGACGGGCGGTGCGGTCCTCGACGGCCTGCACGTCCTTGACCGCGACGCTGACCTGGAGGAGGCGCTCGACGCCCTCGGCCTTCTTGGGTGTGATCGTGATGTCCATGGGAGTCACGAAACATAACGCCGCGCGACGCGCCACTGGTCCCCTCTTCGGGGGATGTTCGCCGCCGGGGCGCGGGGGCCCCTAATGGTTGCGCCTCCGCCGTCCTCCATGCACGTTCCCTCGCGTGAGCCGGGAGCAGCCTCGCGAGTTGGGGAAGTACCAGATTACCGACGTCCTTGGCGAAGGCGCCATGGGCGTGGTGTATCGCGCCTACGACCCCGTGCTCGACCGGTACCTCGCGGTCAAGGTCATGAGCGCGGTGATCGCCAGCGACGCGCAGCTGCGCGAGCGCTTCATGCGCGAGGCGCGCGCGGCGGGCTCCCTCCAGCACCCGAACGTCGTCACCATCTACGATTTCGGCGACGCCGGCGAGCACCTCTACATCGCCATGGAGTTCATCGAGGGCGCCGACCTCGCCGACATTGTCCGCCGCCGCGACCCGCTGACCCTCGCGCAGCGCCTCGACATCGTCATCGATGCGCTCAACGGCCTCGCGTACGCGCACGGGCGCGGCGTCGTGCACCGCGACGTGAAGCCCGCCAACATCCGCGTCACGACCGAGGGACGCGGCAAGCTCATGGACTTCGGCATCGCGCGCGTGAACTCGTCGGAGCTCACCAAGAGCGGCGAGATGATCGGCACGCCGCAGTACATGGCGCCGGAGCAGGTCATGGGGGGCGAGATCTCCGCCGCCACCGACATCTTTTCCATGGCCAGCGTCCTCTACGAGGTGCTGACGTACGCGCGCCCGTTCAGCGGCGAGACGCTCCACGCGGTGCTGTTCAACGTCGTGAGCGAGGAGCCGCCCGGCATCCTCGAGCTCGACGCGAACCTCCCGCCGGCGCTCGACACGATCATCAAGCGCGCGCACGCCAAGGACCCCGCGGACCGCTACGAGAGCGCGACGGCCTTCGCGCGCGATCTCGGCACCGTCCGGTTCGCCCTCTCGAGCGGCGGGGGGGCCACGATGGCCGTTCGCCCCTCGCAGATGCGCCACGTGCTCACCTCGTCCGACATGGAGTACCTCGCGTCGCTCGGCGGCGTGACGTCGGCCGGCACCGCGAGCGGCCCGGCGGGGTCCACGCGGAGCAACCCGAGCGACGCCGGCCGGTCGAAGGTGCCCGGCGTTCGCAGCAAGGTCGCATCGACCAGCAGCCGCTCCCGGTCCGCAGCCGGTGCCCCCGCCCAATCGCCGGATGAGTTCGCGAGGTCGGCTGCGCCGACGGCCGACTTGCCGGTGACGATGGCGCCCACCACAGCGGGCGGCAATCGGATGCTCGGGATGGTGCTCGGCATCCTGGCAACGGCGCTGATCGGTGGTGGGGCTTGGTACGTGACCAGCGGCCGACCTGCCGCCCCTGCCGTCTCGCCCGTGGCGCCGCCCACCTCGACCGCTGCCCCCGTGGCCGCTCAGCCGGCACCGGCCACATTGCCGGTCGCAACAGGAACGGCCGCGCCCGCCGCGGCGCCAATCGCCCCGGCACCGACTCCTCCCAAGCTCACCGCCAACTCAGGCGCCTCGGCCGACGCCGCCGTGAAGGAATTCCGCGTCTCGACGCTTGCGGCTCGCCAGCGTGCCGTGGATGCCGGCGCCACGCCGCAGGAACTCGCCGCTGGAGATGCCCAACTCAAGGTGGCCGACGCCTCGGCCGCGAAGGGTCAGGCCTCCGCCGCCCTGTCGGCACTCTCGGCGGCCGCCGCGCGATGGGGCGACGGCGAGCGCACCGCCCGAGACCGGGCGGCGGCACGGGTCGCCGCCGCCCGACCGGCTGAACCCGTGAACAACGCGCCGCCCGCGAGTACCCCGGCACCCGCGCCCGTCGTGGCGGCGCCTGTCGCGCCTGCCCCGGTCGCCACCCCCGCCGCACCGGCCGACCCGCGGCCGGAGATCGAGCGCGCGATCGCGAGCTACGCGCGCGCCATCGAGTCCATGGACATCGGCGAAATCCGCCACGCCTACCCGGGTCTCACGTCGGCGCAGCAGCAGGGGTGGGAGGGGTTCTTCAAGGCGGTGCGCATCACCCGCGCCCGGCTGGCCATCGACGCCCTGAACGTCACCGGTGGCTCGGCCGACGCGCAGGTGTCGGGGACGTACGAGTACGAGAACCGGGGCAACAGCGGCAAGGACAAGACCCCGGTGAAGTTCAACGCCACCCTGGTGCGCGAAGGCACGACCTGGCGCCTCAATTCGGTGCATTGACGCACGAAGGGCGGCGCACCGAAGCGCGCCGCCCTCGCGTACAGGAAAACGGGTCCCGCCGCCGCGCCAGCTAGAAGTTGTACTCGGCGCCGAGCGTCCAGAGGAAGTTCGGTCGAAGCCCACCACGGTTGAGCGGGATGAGCACGTTCACGACCGTGTTCAGGTTCTCGAAGGTGCGGAGCTTCACCCCGACCGAGCCATTCACGATGTCGTCGCGCGTGTTGGGGATGGACGAGAGCTCCTGGCTCCGCAGGAACGGCGCGTCGAAGCTCACCGACCCCGGGAGCTGCTGCCGGTTTTCCCCCACCTGGAACTCGCTCAGCAGGTCGACC
>JANLSF010000120.1:0-2725 GCA_031362285.1 Gemmatimonadota bacterium
CGACGGCTTCCTGTTCTACGTCATGCCCTTCATTGAAGGCGAAACGCTGCGATCGAAGCTAGACCGCGAGACGCAGTTCGGCGTGGACGAGGCAGTGCGCATCACCACGCAGGTCGCCGACGCGCTCGACTACGCGCACCGCCACGGGGTGATCCACCGCGACATCAAGCCCGAGAACATCCTCATGCACGACGGGCGGCCGATGGTGGCCGACTTCGGCATCGCGCTGGCGGTGAGCGCGGCGGCGGGGGGGCGGATGACCGAGACGGGACTCTCCCTCGGCACTCCGCACTACATGAGCCCCGAGCAGGCCACCGCCGACAAGGAGATCTCGGGACGCGCCGACATCTACTCGCTGGCCTCGGTGCTCTACGAGATGCTCACCGGCGACCCGCCGCACACCGGGGCGTCGGCGCAGCAGATCATCATGAAGATCATCACCGAGCCGGCGGCTCCGGTGACGAAGGTGCGCAAGAACGTGCCGCCGAACGTGGCCGCGGCATTGGCGCAGGCGCTGGAGAAGCTCCCCGCCGACCGGTTCGAGAGCGCGAAGGCGTTCGCCGAGGCGCTGGTGAATCGCACGTGGACGAGCACGGCGATGGCCGAGGGGGGCGCCGGGCTGTACGCGGGCGCAGGCCGCGCGAGCCGGCGTGCGCTCATGGCGGTGAGCGCCGTGGCGGTGCTGGCCACCGCGGTGGCGGGGTGGGCGCTGTTGCGCCCGGCGAGCGAGGTGCGTGTTTCGCGCTTCGCCCTGCTCCTGCCCGACAGCCAGGCGCTCAGCGTATCGGCGAACGGCACGGTCGCGACGTTGACGCCCGACGGACGCACGCTGGTGTATGTGTCTGGCGACGGCGCAATGCGGCGTCTGTGGGTGCGCCCGCTCGACCGGCTCGACGCCGCACCACTGGCCGGCACCGAGAATGCGGTCAATCCATCGGTGTCGCCGGACGGCACTCGCATCGCCTTCGTCGCGGGTTCGAGTCCGCGCGCACTCAAGGTGGTGCCAGTCGCCGGAGGGCCCGTGTTGACGCTGACGGACTCCCTCGTGGACGCGGGCGGGGTTTCCTGGGGGCACGATGGCTATATCTATTACGACGGCCATCTCGAGGGCGACGGCATCGCGCGCATCAAGGAGACCGGTGGACGGCCCGAGATCGCGTCGCGACCCGATACCAGCCGAGGCGAGACGTTTCACAACATGCCAAGCGCGCTCCCGAACGGCCGAGGGGTGCTGATGGTGATGAGGTCCGCGAGCCGCAAGGGCGTCAGCCAGGACATTGCGGTGCTGGACACCAAGACGGGGACGCACCGCATGCTGGTGAGTGGCGTCGCCGCGCAGTACGTCGAGAGTGGGCACCTGCTGTACGTGACCGCGACGGGGATGCTGATGGCAGCCCCGTTCGACCCGGGCGCGCTCCGGATCACCGGGGACGCGGCGCTCGTGGGTGACGGCGTGGCGGTTCGCGGGACAACGCGAGTGACACTTTCCACGTCGCACGACGGCACGCTGGCATACGTCGCGGGGCTGGCGCGGGGCGCGAGGCGCGAGCTGGTGTGGGTGGGCCGCGACGGCGTGGCGCGTGCGGTGGATTCGTCGTGGACGGGCGACATGTCGGGGCGCCCGATGCTCTCGCCTGATGGGCACGCGGCGGCGGTGGCCATGCGGGGGACCACCGAGTTGCAGGTGTGGGTCAAGCAGCTCGACCGCGGCCCGGCAACACGCGTGGCGGACGTGGGCAGCGCGCCGTCGTGGTCACCCGGTGGGAAGTCGTTGGTCTTCAACGAGCCCGGCAGTGGGTTACTGAAATCGGTGCCCGCCGATGGAAGCGTGCTGCCGTCGGCCATCCCCGGCGTCGGCGCGGCGGCGCAGTTCTCCCCCGATGGCAAGTGGCTCCTCTACATGTCGCGCGGTGACATCTTCGGCCGGCGCACTGATGGTGACACGACGCCGGTCGCGCTGGTACAGGACCCGGGTAACCAGTCGAACCCCGCCCTGTCCCCCGATGGCCGTTGGCTCGCCTACAACTCCGACGAGACCGGGACCACTCAGGTGTATGTGCGGCCGTTCCCCGACACCAAGGTGGCCAAGCGGCAGCTGTCCACGACGCTGGGGTATGCGCCGCGCTGGTCGCGATCGGGGCGTGAGCTGTTCTACTTCGGCGTTGATGCCAGCGGCGTGGCCAGCCTCCATGCCGCGGATGTCGTTCCGGGTGCCGCCTTCACGACCGGCACGCCCAAGGCGCTGTTTTCGGTGGCGCCGTTCGGGCCCACCGGCACCAACACCTTCGACGTCAGCCCGGATGGACAGCGGTTCCTGTTCACGCGCGCGCTGGGGAGTGGAGCCGCCGAGGCGCAGCGGGACCGGATCGTGATCGTGCAGAACTTCGTGGCGGAGTTGAAGGGGAAGGTTCGGAAGTAGGGGCGACGAGTACACACCGATGCACATCCCAACGCACATCCTGTCCGGCTGGGTCGTCGCGAACGCGCTGCCGCGCCTCACGGCGCGGGAGCGGCTCCTGGCCATGGCCGCCGCCTCGCTCCCGGATCTCGACGGGCTCGGGATGCTGGTGAGCGGCGAGGCGTACGAGAGGTATCATCACGTCGTCGGCCACAATGTGTTCGCCGGGATTGCGCTGACCCTCGGCCTGTGGCTCATGGCGCGCGGCTGGAACGCCGAGGCGCGGCGGGCGCTCCTGCCGCTCTTCTTCGGCCTCTTTCATCTCCA
>JANLSF010000306.1:0-3951 GCA_031362285.1 Gemmatimonadota bacterium
CCGCGCCGAGATCGCCAAGCTCGCCACGCGCGCACTCGCGCTGCAGGCGGGTCCGCGCGGCGGCCCACCAACGTCGCCCGCCACGGAGCCAGCAGCGGCTCCGGAGGCGGTCTCGGCACCCCCACCGTGGCGGCGCGCCCCGGCGCCAGCGCGGGTGGCCGACGCGCCGGCACCGATGCCACCGCCGCGGCCCGCTCCCCTTCCGGTTGTTCCCGACGCCGGTCTCACGCCCCCGGTCGCAGTCACGGCGGAGTTGCAGCGGCTGCGACTGAAGAGCGTGAACGCCAGCGCGACACGACGCCAGCCGTCTCGCTTCACGCCCTCACGCATGGGAGCGTGGATTACTGCCGGCGCCCTGGCCAGCGGCGTTCTGGCGACGCTCGTCTGGTCGGCCGGGAGCGCACGAGGGACCCGTGGCACCCCCGCGCTGCTCGAAGCGAAGGGCGTGAACATGCTGCCCGTGTGGCCGTTTGCAGCGTCTGTCGGTCGGATATCGCCAGGCGCGTACACGACCAGGCCGCCGCAGTTCGTCACCGCGTCTCCGACATCGACCCCTCTCGACTACCCGCCCATCGCAGTTGACACCGTGCTGTTGCCGGCGGCGGGCGACCCGGCGCTCGGCTCCAACGCCGACGTGACCGGCGTTGAGTCGCCACTGCGCGACGGGAACTCCGGCGGCGATGTTGTGGCGGCACCTCGGGTGCCGGGTGACGCTCGCGCCGACCTCGCGTCGATCGCGACCGCGCCGGCCACGGCGCCACCCGCCGCGGCGGTCCTCACATCTGTAGACGCGCCTTCGGTGGTGGCAAACACCGCGGCCGTCCGGCGCGCGGGGGTGGGCGCACGCGGCCGAGCGTTCCGCCGAGAGACTTTCTCGGCCGGCGATGCCGACGTGGCGCCGCCCGACCTGCGTCGCCAGCAATTGCCGACATCAGTGCTCGAGCCGGGAACCGCTGTGCCCGAAGGTTGGCCATACTTAATGCTCGTCGTCGACGAGACCGGCGTCGTCGAAAGCGTCCGCCTGACCGCGCCGACTCCCCCACCAGGCCAGTCGCTCTACCGCCACCGGATGCTGGTCGCCGCGGCCAAGGCGTGGCAGTTCGAGCCAGCACGCAAGAACGGCAAGGCCGTGCGCTACGAGGTCCGGGTGCCGCTGGAGCCCTGAGCCGCGCAGAGCCGCCACGTCACGCCCGCACACGCTTTGACGGAATCGCGCCGCGTTTCACGCATTCGCGTGCCACGGCGAGGAATGGACTCTGAGCCGCCGTTGCGCCGCCGCGGCCCTTCAAGGATTGCAGTAAACTCGACGATCTAGAACCCTTCGCCCACGGTTCGGTCGTCCCAATGGCACCTCGTCAGATTAGCGTGTCGCGCATCCTCGAACTGGATGTACCCGTGTCGTGGCAAGAGTGCGTGGCCATCGCCAGCGAGGTTACGACTATGCGCGTGGCTGGCCCCGCGCTCGGCCAGCCGCATCCGCGTATCGACGCTGAGTCGTGCGTGCTGACGCGGCGAGGCGACGTGCTGCTGCCCGACCCGGCCGACGCCGACCAGCCCGACGAGGACGTGGAGTTGTTGCGGGCGCTCCTGGCCGGGCGTGAGATGCCGGACGACCTCGAACAGTTGGCCTACGGCCCGCCGCCCAAGCATCTGGGCGATGCGCTCGCCATGTTCTCGCGGCCGGATCGCCGGGCCGACATCGCCGCCGTGGCGTTGAGGGGATTGGCAGCGGATGCCGAACTGGAGCGGGCCGTGTCTTTGCAGGCGACCGTGGTGCCGCCACCAGCGGCGCCATCGACGCCCAACGCGCCCGCCGACGACATCGCGCAGCTGCGCGCCCAGGTCGGACACCGCCCCGCGGCACCGCCGGCACCGGAGCCGCCATCCCGTTCAACAGCACGAATCTCGCGGTTCTGGAACACTTGGGCAACCGTGGCGGCTGTGGCGGCGGTCGGCGGGATCGCCGTTGGGTACTGGGCCACCAATCGTCCGCCGATGCCACCCGCGCCCGCACAGGCCATGCCAGAGGCTCTGCTCCCGGCCGAACTGAACGACTGGTGGCATGTCGTGGGCAGTCGTGAGGCTGATATCGAACTGGCCCGCGCTCGGGCCCCGCGCCGCACGCCGTCTGCGGTCGACCGCGCCCCGGCGCTAACTACCGGCAGGCGCGCTTCGAGCGAGAGGGCCGGCGCCGCTGACGCGGTTGCGCTGCCGGTCCAGCTGGCACCGGCCGAGCCGTCCGCAGCGCCATTGCCACGTGCTCTGGCCGACCCGCCGCCGGCCGCCGTGCCAGCCGACGTTCCCGTGTATTCGCGACGGAGCGCTGGAGTGGAGCCGCCCGTCATGATGTATCCGCGGATGCCGAAGTCTGCGTTCCCCGAGCCGGACGAGACCATCGATGGTCAGTATCTGGAGGTGCTCGTCGACCAGACTGGCGGCGTCGAAGCGGTGCGGTTGCGAGGGCTCTCGGGGCCACGACAACAGTCCTACCACTACAGCATGATCATGGCGGCCGCCAAGGCGTGGCAATTCGTTCCTGCGCTGCTCGATGGCCAGCCCGTCCGCTACGTGACCCGCGTGGTGCTCGAGCCTTGACTAACCGGACATTCGTCTCGGCCAGTCCAGACTTCACGCCCAGTCATCCCGAGTCGTCACCTTTTGGGGAATCGAAGTATTTGCACATCATCTTGCTTGACACCTTGTAGAGACGTGCACTTAGATAGCGGCCTGTCCAAGCGGCACACGGGTTGCACGTATGGCCAACAGTTGCGGCTCCTTTCAAGAAGGAAGCTGAGCCCGCCCCCCGTCAATCGCCAGGAGACAGCAATGAACCTTGTGAAGCGACTCATTAACGAAGAAGAAGGTCAGGACATCATCGAGTACGTCCTGATTGCCGCCGGCATCTCGGTGGTTGCTATTCCGCTCATCCCTACGATCGGCACCAACGTCTCCACCAGATGGGTCACCGTCGGCAACGCGGTCGCATCGTAGCGATGGCCAGGCGGCGTCATGCCGTCGCCGCATGAGCACGGCTGCCACCGAGGCGGGGCGATTCGCATGTGTCCGTCTCGGTGGCCAGCCCGTGCGCTCGGTGGCTCTCGACGCGATTGAGCCATGGCCTTCGAGGTGAATGCCGCGCGGGCGCAACTGATAGCCAGCCTGCATCGGCAGAGGAATGCCGACGGCGGTTGGCCGTACTACGCCGGACGCAAGAGCCGCCTGGAGCCGACGTCGTGGGCCGCATTGGCCACGGGTTCTGCCTTGACCTCGACGCCTCTGGGTACCTGGCAACAGGCCGATGGCTTCCTCGTTGAACCGGCAACCGGCGAAGTCAACATTGCTTTCAACGCCTTGGCGATCCTCTGCGCCAATGCCCCAGGCGGCGCGTCATCGGCGATGTTCGACAACGTGATCAAGGCCTTGGTTGAAAGCCGCGGCGTCGCCGTGGCCCAGCATCCCCAAGCTCGTCAGGATTCGTCGCTTCGAGCCTGGTCCTGGACCACTGGCGCGTTCAGCTGGGTCGAGCCTACGGCGTGGGCACTGCTGGCACTGAAGCGATGGGCGGCCCCGTCTGCAGCCGTGAGCGCCCGCATCGCGACCGGTGAACACGTCATGCGCGATCGCGCCTGCCCGGGCGGCGGATGGAACTACGGCAATCCCGAAGTGTACGGGAAGGCCCTGCCAGGGCACGTCCCGCCAACGGCTATTGGGATCATGGCCTTGCAGGACCGCAAGACCGAGCCGGTCGTTGGCGATGCAGTGGCGTTCATCGAACGCCGTGCACTGCTCGAGGGGTCGACCACGGCGCTCGCGCTGTCGCAACTCGCGCTGTCGGCGGTGGGGCGGGTGCACTCGCGCATGGTCGACGCCCTGGTCGCGCACGCCTCACGCACCGAATCCTTCGGCAACATCGCCGCGATGGCCATGGCGGCCTACGCGCTTGGCTGCGCG
>JANLSF010000339.1:0-4439 GCA_031362285.1 Gemmatimonadota bacterium
TCGCCATTGCCGATCACCGGAATCGAGAGCGCCGCCTTCACCGCGGCGATCTCGTCCCAATGGGCGTGGCCCGTGTACATCTGTGTCCGGGTCCGCGGGTGGAGCGCGAGCGCCCGCGCGCCCGCGTCCTGGCAGCGCAGCGCGATGGCGACCGGATCACGCAACTCCTCGTTCCAGCCGCTGCGGATCTTGACGGTCACCGGCAGGTGGGTGCTCTTCGCCACGGCGCGAATGACCTCCTGCACGAGGTTCAGGTCGCGCAGGCACCCGGAGCCTCCGTTGCGCTTCACGACCTTCTTGACCGGGCAGCCGAAATTGATGTCCACGTAGTCCGGCTGGAACACGTCGGTCACGAAGGCCGCCGCTTCCCCCATGGCCTGTGCGTCGGCCCCGAAGATCTGCACGCCGATGGGGTGCTCGTCGGGGTCGAACCGCAGCTTCGCGATGGTGGCCTCGTTCTCGCGCCGAATCCCCTCAGCGGACAGGAATTCCGTCACCACGACGTCCGCGCCAAAGCGGAGGCAGAGCCGCCGGAATGGCGACTCGGACACGCCGGCCATGGGCGCGAGATACAACGGGACCTTGGGACCAACGGCGATCGGAAAACGCATGGATGAGTCAAAAACTAAGGCCGGCGCGAAAACGTCGCAACATCAAGATTTGACACGACTTGGGACGGTTCGTACCTTGCCAATCTCACGTGCCGGAGCGCCCCAGGGCCCGGCATCGCCACTCGAACTCGCCACCTCTCCAATCACGCGAATGGAACTGCGAGAGTTTTTCGCCGAAGACGCGATCGAGCTGAACCTCCGCGGGACCTCCAAGGACGACGTCCTGAAGGAGTTGATCGGGCTGCTCAAGCTCGACGACAAGTCCGAGGCGATGCTGTTCAAGATGCTGAAGCGGCGCGAGAACCTGGGATCCACGGGTATCGGCCGGGGCATCGCCATCCCCCACTGCCGGTCGCTCGTGGTGACCAAGCTGCGGGTGGCCTTCGGTCGCAAGCCGGCCGGCCTCGATTTCCGGGCCATCGACGAGAAGCCCGTGCATTTCTTCTTCCTCATCGTCGCGCCGCCGCTTGAGGTGTCGAACCAGTACCTCCCCGTGCTCGGCAAGATCGCGCAGTTCAGCAAGGAGCCCGACGTGCCGGAGCGGCTGCTGCAGCTCGCGCAGCCGGCGCAGTTCATGGACCTGCTCAAGGAAAAGGGCGTCTAGGACCAGACGCCGGGCGGCACGCGAGCGGCCGTGACGGATTCGCTGGCGCGCGGGTATGGCGGGCATGCGAACTTCATCTCGCACCAGCGCGGCGATCGGAGGGTTCCTGCTGGCCCTCGTGCCGCGTGTGCCGAGGGCACGGGGCCGGCCCCGCTGCTCGTGCTCCGTCCCGTTCAGTCGTCCGTGACGCTCTCCGAGGCGCAGTCCCTCGGACTGGTGGGCACGCTGCAGAACCTGTCGACCGACTCGGTGACCATCAACGCGGGCCCGTGCATGCCGAACACCGCGACCCTTGACGAGTGGACGGGCGACGGGTGGCGGGAGATTCCCCTGGAGTCGTATGCCGCGTGCGCCCTCAGCCTCTACGTGCCGATCACGGTGGCACCCGGTGAGAGCGCGACGGTCACGACCGGTGCGCACCCGCCGCGTGGCGGGAGATACCGCATGCGGATTGCCACGACGCGCGGTGAGGCGATCTCGACCGCGGTGGAGGTGCATTGATGCCGGTGCCCTCGCGTGGTGTGCGGTGGCGGCAGCGGGCGATGCTCGTCGCCTGCCTGGCCACGGCGGCCTGCACTGACGTCACGGGCGCCACGCAGCAGCCGCTCCTCGTGCCGACGGCGGCGACGCTCACGGTGGCGCAATCGGCGCAGGATGGCCTTCGCGCCATGCTGCACAACCGGAGCGGTGCGACCATCACGCTGCAGGGATGGGGCTGCGCCAGCCACGGGGCGACCGTGTACCATCGCTTGCCCGGGGTCGGTTGGATCGCGCAGCCATCGCCTGATCTCTCGACCACGCTGGCGCCCATCACGGCACTCTGCCCCAACTACCTCGTGCCGCCCGACCTGGTGTACGCCGGTGACAGCACGATTGTCTTCGGGACCACCTTCGTGAGCGTGCCGGGGGACTATCGGCTCGAGATCGCCACGACGGCCGGGCCCGCGATCTCCACCGTGATCACCGTTCGCTGACGGGCACGCAGGGATCCGTTCTGCCGCCGGCTGCGTATATCTCGGCATGACACTCGCGCACCGCTCCCGCCTGGCCGCCATCGCGGCCACCCTCGCCCTCGTGGCCTGCGACCGTGCCGAGGCACGCGCCGCCCTGCCTGATCCCGTTCCGATGGCCGCTGCGGCTCCCGGCGCCCCGCTCGACACGGCGGTGTTCGCCGGCGGGTGTTTCTGGGGCGTGGAAGCCGTGTTCCGCCACGTGAAGGGGGTCACGAGCTCCGTGTCCGGCTACGCCGGCGGCCGCACCGAATACCCCAACTACGACGACGTGAGTGCCGGCGGCACCGGCCACGCGGAGGCCGTGCGCGTGATCTACGACCCCGCGGTCGTCTCGTACGGCACGTTGCTCAAGGTGTTCTTCTCGGTCGTCCACGATCCGACGGAGCTCAATCGTCAGGGTCCCGACGTCGGCACGCAGTACCGCTCGGCGCTGTTCATGCGCACGGCCGAGCAGACGGCAGCGGCCAAGGGTTACATCGCGCAGTTGACCGCGGCCAAGGCCTATCGGCGGCCGATCGTGACCGAGGTGTCGCCGCTCACGAAGTTCTACGTGGCCGAGGCGTACCACCAGAACTACCTCGCGTTGCATCCCACGCAGCCGTACATCGTGTACAACGACCTGCCGAAGCTGGCGGCGCTCCGGAAGGAATTCGCCTCGATCGTGCGCGAGGACGGGATCGCCGCGGAGCGGTAGCCGTCCCGGGCGGTGCTCTGCCCGGGACGTCCCGCTCCCGGGTCACGGGGCGCCGGTCGGCGCGCCCACCGGGGCTCCCCCGCGCGCAGGTGCCGCCGCCTTGCCTGCGTCGAGGTCGTTCCAGTTCAGGATGGCGTTGAAGCCCAGGAAGAAGGTGCCCTGGGTCTGCCACCGCCAGAACGGCCGGATGGCGAACATCACCACATGGCCCTTCCCCACCGGCGCATCGACCACCTGCGCCTTGCCGGCGAGTCCCTGCCCGTTGGCCAGGGTTCCGGAGAGGAGCATGTCGGCGGGGTTTTGCGGAAAGGCGAGCACGACGCGCGGCTTGGCTTCGTCGTTGATGAGCCCGAACTGCCGGGCCATCGCCAGCAACGCGGTGGCGTCATCGACCGCTCCCGCGCCGGCCCGAGCCGGGGTGGCACCGGAGTCGGCCACGAACGGGGTGATGCGCTGCTTGGTGGCCATGGGGGTGATGTTCTGGCTCGGACCACCACCGCCGCCGAGGAAGGCCGCGAATTCGGCCGGCACGCCGCTGCCGCCCGCGGACAACACCGGGTCCTGGTTGAAGTACACCGGGAGCTGCGGACCGTCGAAGCCGTAGGCGATCGGGCTCTTCTTGTCGCTGAAGACGCCGCGCATGATCGAACCGCGCACGAAGAGGCCCGCCGGCGACTCGACCGTGACGCCGCTCGTGATGCCGAACGACGGGAAGATGATGGCCGTCGAGCCTTCCACGATCAGTGTCCCGCCCTCGCGCACGAACTTCGCGAGTTCGGTGAGCCCTTCCATGCCCATGCCGCCGCGGATGTCATCGGACTGGTCGTTGACACCGAGGTTGGGCGTCTTGTCCGACTTCATGTACGGCAGCGGCGCGGCGCCGGTGGCGGGGATGCCGTTGATCTGCGAGATCGCGCTGCCGCCGATGTGCGGCAGGATGATGACGTCGTAGGCCGCGCGCAGGTTGCCCGCGCGCAGCTTCTGGTCGGCGAAGTACTTGTAGGGCACGCCGTAGGTGTCGAGCGCGGCGCGCACCCACCCTTCATCCTGCGTGCGCTGCCAGCTGTGCACGTACCCGATGCGCGGCACGTCGAGGTCGTGCGTCTTGACCTTCGGCGCCTCGGCCAGCGCCCACGCGCCAAGCCCCATCTGCTGCAACGTCGGCTCGATGGCCGCGCGGTCGGCCGCATCCACGAGAAAGGCGCCGGCGCTGAACTTGTGGCCGTTGGCCTCGAACGGTTCCTCGGCGGCCTGCATCTTGACCCCCGCGTGCTTGAAGCGGAACGCCACGAGATTGTTGTCGGTGGTATGGTCGACGGCGATCACCTTGCCGGTGCCCTCGATGCCGCCGGGCGCCTTCACCTCGCGCGCGACCGCGTCGGACTTGGCGCCGAGGATCGCCTTGTCGGTGACCTCGAGGACCTGGAAGTTGCGCGTCAGCTGCATCGTCCAGCCGGTGTCGTCGTACGGGCGCGGATTGGAGGGCGCGTAGTTCTGCACCGAGAAGTACATCTCGG
>JANLSF010000334.1:0-5478 GCA_031362285.1 Gemmatimonadota bacterium
CGCCGGAGGCCGCCACGGAGCGTCCGCCGCGGAACGGCCCGATGGAACGCCATTTCACGGGCTTGAACACGCTGTCGAGGCGGATCGCGTCGAGCGCGGGCGCGGCGTCGGTGGCGCGGCCCTTGGCGCTCGCGGCGCTGGAGGTCGGTGCCTGCGCGGCCGATTGACCAAGCGGGATCAAGGCCGCCGCGAGGAAGGCAGCCAGCGAAAGGGATCGACAGGGCAGGGGTCGCATCAAGGCGTCTCGATTCTGGGAGTGTGCACCAAACTAGTCGGGCCTGCTTTCCCTTGACGCCGGGTGGGGGCGCTCGGAAGTTCGCTGTTCATCCCGCCTGGCTTTCGGCTTGGGAACGGAGGAGGGGCGGGGGGCGGGCACTGGCAGCGCGCCAATCCGGTCTGCTCAGCCAGCGGGCTTCGTGTACTCGTACGCCGGAAAGTTGGAGCACCCCAAGAACCGTGAACCAGGACGTGCGCCGCGCTTCGCGGTCCGGAGCTGAAGGGCACCGCCACACTTCGGACACTCAACGTCGCTCGCATATCGAGCGCGAACAGAACGAGCGTGCTCCCTTCCGGCGATCCAGCCGCGCCTTCCATCCGTTTCAAGCTTCTCGACCATCGCTGCGACTGCGGCGTCGTCGAGTACCACCGCTTGAAATGCACCGCGGTCCAGAACGGGTCGGTCGCGTTCCCGACGATCCAGCCCGAATAGTCCTTGAGCTCAACGACAAACACGCCAAATCGTGATCGAGCGTCGATACACGGCTTCTTCGGGAATGTGCTCGAGCAAGAACATCATCTTCATGACAGCAACACAATGAAGAAGGCGACGATCGTGCTTGTCCTGTATAACGCAAAGTAAATCAACCACTTAGCGAATACACGAGGATGATATAGTAAGCGATAGCTTAATCTTGACACGCGGAAAAGTCAGCTATAGCTTTATCAGAAGTATATTAAAGTTAAGCGATAGCTGAATACTGATGTCTGGAGGTCCGATGAACTCGAGAGAGCTGCTGCGGCGGCAACTAGATGCGCGTTGGCGGGCGATGCCGCGTGAGGAGCCCCCAAAGGGAGGCTGGATTCGTACAATTCGGAGGGCACTCGGGATGACGATGGCCCAACTGGGAAGGCGGCTCCGGGTCTCAGCGCCTGGGATTGCGGATCTTGAGAGCCGAGAAGCGAACGGAACAATCTCCGTGGCGAGGTTGCGGAGCGCCGCTGAAGCGCTGGGCTGCGACCTGCGGATTGCGTTTGTTCCTCGAGTGCCATTGGCGGAGATGGTCGAGAGACAGGCGGTTCTCAAGGCAAGCCAGGAGAACAGCCGGCTCGTGCATACGATGAGGCTCGAGAACCAGGAGCAGGGAGTCGCGCTGTCGCCGGATCTGACGCAGTCGGTGGAACGATGGACGACCAAGCGCGGATCGAGGCTGTGGGACTGAGAAGATGGAGCGGACTGCGTGGTACGACCCGGAGGACGGGAACACCCCCATAGACGAAGACGAGTCGGAGGGACTGATCCCCGAGCACATCGCCACACGGGCAGAGCTCAACGAATGGGAAGCCGAGAACATTCGCGCGGCGATTGCCCGGGTCGGGGTGCGAACACCGGATTTGCTGGACGAGAGGGCGCTTCGAGCATTGCACAAGAGAATGTTCGAGAAGACATGGAGATGGGCCGGAAAGTACCGCACGAGCGACAAGAGCATCGGGACATACTCGTGGCAGGAAGTGCCACGCCTTGTCCGAGACCTGCTTGAGAACACGAAGACGCAGCATGAGGCAGCCAAGCACTCAGCGGACGAGTTGGATGCCGTGGCGGCGAGATTTCACCACCAGCTGGTGCTGATTCACCCTTGGCCAAACGGGAATGGAAGACATGCCAGGGAAGCAACAGACCTGCTATTGCGAAGGTGGGGGCGGCCCCCGTTCAGCTGGGGCGCATCGTCGAAGCGCGCTGACAATCAGGAGCTGCGCCAGGAATACCTTCGCGCACTGCGGGCTGCAGACGCTGGGAACGTCGAGCCATTGGTGCGCTTCGTCCGCACGTAGTCGGTGTGAAGATCCCCCGTCCTTCCCGCCAGACGTTAGTTGAAAACGAGGCCCATCCGGTCGCACATTGAGGCGACCAGGAGCCTCGCATGAAGCGCAAGCGATTCACCCCACAGCAGATCATCGCGATCCTGCACGAGCACCGCGCCGGCCCCTCCGCGGTGGACCACAGGCCCGCGCGCTACGGTGCCGCCTCCGTGCCGCCCGCATTGCCGAGCATCTGCTGCCAGTTCACCAGCAGGTAGAGCTTCCCCTGCGGAGTGGGGGGGCCCTTCGCGAAGAGGAACTCGCGCCCGTTGGGAAACACGTCCCACGACTGACGGTCGCCAAAAACGAAACGATCGGCGAACAGGGAGTCCCGGCGGCTCACGGCCAGGCCGCCTTGCTCCACGATGGTGGCCGCCCTCACGGCGCCCCCGCCACGATAGTACAGCGTCCGGCCGTCACTCGACCACCGCGGCTGCGTCCCGCCCGTGACCGACACGGGCACGCGCGCACCGGGGCCGGGGATGGGACGCAGGTACACCTCCTCGCGCCCAGTCTCGTCCGATGCGTAGGCGAGCCACCGGCCATTGGGTGAGATCCTCGGGTTCACCTCGTTGGCCGGTCCCATGACGAACGGCCTCATGGCGGACAGCGACTCCGTGGGGGCGAGGTAGATGTCGCGCGGCCCAGTGAGCGTGCGGATGGCGGACAGCCCGCGCGACGGCCCCGGGGCGATCTCGGCGAGCGCGGGCCGGGCCACGAGCACCGATTCGGCGCCGCTCCCGTCCCATGGACGCGACACGATGCGCGTGGCGGGCGAGCGCCCGTTCAGGTGGAGCACGCGGGCGCCATCGCGCGACCAGGCCGGCCGGTAGCTCACGCCATCGCGCGTGAGCGCAGTGAAGGCGCCACTCGCCAGCTCGTACATCCAGAGGTCTCCGCCGTCGAAGCCGCTGCCGAGCAGGCGCAGCACCACCCGGCGTCCGTCGGGCGAGATGGCCGGGTCGGCATAGAGGCGCGGCTCGGTGAGCAACGGGCGCTCCTTGCCCGCGAGGTCCACGGCCACGAGGGTGGTGGGAGGATTCGACGCGCCGGTGGCGTATGCCATCCACCCGTTGAGCGAGACCCCGACGTCCATGCCAGCGGTACCGGTCAACGAGACGCCATCGAGAAGCCGGGTGGGGGCGCCCGTGACGACGCGGCGCTTGAGCGAGAACGGGACGACGTTGATCACCCCTCCGACACGGGCGAACACGAGGTGCCCCGACGCGGCGAACTGCGGAGCGAAGCCGCGAATGCCAAGCTCCGCGACCTTGCCGTCATCGAGCGAAACGACGGCCAGGCGGGAGGAATCGAGAGCGGCGACGCGCGTGAGCCCCCGGCCCGCCAGGACGACCACGAGCGCGTGCGTGCCGCCCGGCAGGATGTGCGGCTGGAAGAAGCCCCTCGTTCCCGTCGCGGTATCCGGGGTCGCCAGCAGCTGCGGCTCCGCGCCGTCGGCTGTGGTGATCCAGAGCTGGTTCCCCTTGTTGAAGACGATCCGGTCCCCGTCGCCCCAGCTCGCCGACGTGAGTGACGCGCTGTCGGGCACGCGGGTGACGATCACCGGGGTGCCGCCCCCGACGGGCACCTTGGCCAGGGCCTTGAACGCCACCGTGAACAGCAACCAGCGGCCGTCGGGGGAGAAGGTGGGGGAGTACGCGGAGTCGGTGCCGCTCACGCGCCGGACCGAGCCGTCGGTCGCGCTCCGAACGAACAGGGAGCCTGATTCGCCGGCGCCGCGCCCAACGACGAACGCCAGCGAGGCGCCGTCTCGCGAGATGGCCAGACGGGAACCGCGATTCGACGCGGCCAACGACAGGCTCTCCGGCAGCGACACGTCGAACCGCCCCATGGTGGGCGCGCTCGGCCGCTCCCTCGGCCACGCGGCCACGCCGATCGCGGCCGCCGCTACGAGCCACGCGACGCTCTCTCGCAGGCGCGCGCCGCGCCGTCCCGTGGGTGACGCCGTTCCGGACGTCGCGCCACGCATCGCCGTCGGCATGGTCACCGGCCGCTGCCCGCCCAAGGCCGCCGCGAAGTCAGCCGCGGAGGCGAACCGGTCGGCCGGCACCTTCGCCAGCGCCATCAGCAGCGCCGCCTCCACGTGCTCCGGCACGTTGGGGCGCGTGGCCCGCACGCTGCTCGGGTGCTCGGTGATGACCTTGGCGATCACCGCCTGCACCGTGCTCCCCGTGTGCGGCGGGTCGCCCACGAGCATCTCGTAGAGCACCGCGCCCAGGGAGTAGATGTCGGTGCGCGCGTCGAGCGCGTGGTCCCCCGTGGCCTGCTCGGGGCTCATGTACTGCGGCGTGCCGAGCGAGAGCCCGGTTTGCGTGATGCGGGCGCCGCCCGCCTTCGAGACGGCGAGCGCGATGCCGAAGTCCATGACGAGGGGCTGCCCCTCGTGCATGAGGATGTTCTCGGGCTTGAGGTCGCGGTGGATGACGTTGTGCCGGTGCGCGTAGTCGAGCGCGTTCGCGATGGCGATGGCGATCCGCACGGCCTCGTCCACGCCAAGTTGCCGCTCGCGCACGAGCCGCGCGCGGAGTGTCTCGCCCTCCACGTACGGCATGACGTAGAACAGCAGCCCGCCCGCCTCCCCCGAGTCGAACAGCGGCAGCAGGTTGGGGTGGTGCAGGTTGGCCGTGACCTCGATCTCGGCCATGAACCGCTCGGCGCCCAGCACCGCGCCGAGTTCGGGGTTGAGCACCTTGAGGGCGACCTGGCGGTTGTGCTTGACGTCACGCGCCAGGTACACCGTGGCCATGCCGCCGGCGCCGATCTGCTTCTCGATCGCGTAGCGCCCGGCGAGGGCGGTGTTGAGTTGCTCGGTGGTGTGCACGGGAGGGCCCAGGGGGTGCGACTAAGGTGCTGCTCGGCGGGCCGGGATGCCACTCACGCCGTTGGCTTCCAGTTGGGCAACTTCAGCTGGCCCACCAGTTCGATGAACCGCGGATCCGTGCGCAACTTGGCGTACCCCGGCCATGTGCGCGCGCCCATGACGAAGAAGGGATCCCGATCGTCGATCGCACGGCGCGCGAGCGCGATGCCCTCGTCCATGCCGATCACATCGGCGGCCGCGCTGCACAGCATCGAGGGCTGCACGTAGACGGTCGTGCTCCGCTCCGCGAGTTCGTCATACACAGCGCGCGCCTGCTCCGGCTCGCCCCAAGCCGCATAGGTGGACACGAGGTTGGCCAGCGCCCAGGAGTGGCGCAGCGACATCGCGAGCGCCTTGTCGGCGACCCTGACGGCCTCCTCATACCGGCCGGCGAATTGAAGAGCATTGAGCAGGCACCAAAGGGCCAGCAAGGAAGCCGGATCGAGCTCCACCCCCCGCTGGTCATGCCCCACCGCTCCCTCAAATCGCACCCCGCATATACAGCAGAAGCCCAGAATAAC
>JANLSF010000352.1:0-3108 GCA_031362285.1 Gemmatimonadota bacterium
CGCCACGGCCGACGACGACGTGGTCCTCGAGCAGGAGGGCTTCAAGGTGTTCCTCGATCCGTTCTCGGCGCAGTACATCAGCGGCGTCCAGATCGACTATGTGACGTCGATGCAGGGGTCGGGATTCACCTTCAAGAACCCGAACGCGACGGGCGGCTGCGGCTGCGGCTCCTCGTTCTCCGCGTAGCAACATCCAGGGCCCATCGGCGACGATGCGCCCCGACGGGACACGCGCCGGCGAGGCGATCACGCCCCGCCGCGTGAAGGGGCCCTTCCGCCACGTGGCGGAGGGGCTCTTCGTTTCACCCCACGCGGTCTCCTGCTCCTTCCCCCGCTTCCGCTGAGTCGCCCCTGCGCCACTTCACGATCCTCGACGTCGTGGTTCTCGTCAGCTACCTGGGCGGCACCACCTGGCTGGGTCTCCGGCTCGGCCGCACGCAGAAGGACGCGCGCGACTACTTCGTGGCCGACCGCAGCATCCCCTGGTGGGCGGTGTTGTTCAGCATCGTGGCGAGCGAGACGAGCGCGCTGACCTTCATCTCGATCCCGGGGCTCGCCTGGCTCGGCAACCTCGGCTTCCTCGAGATCGTGGCCGGGTACATCCTCGGGCGGATCGTGGTCGCGTTCCTGCTGCTGCCGCGCTACTTCGAGGGCGAACTCGTCACGGCGTATGCCCTGCTCGAGACGCGCTTCGGCCCGCGCGCGCGGCGATTGACGAGCATCGTCTTCATGGTCACGCGGGCGATCGCCGACAGCGTGCGCGTGTTCGCGACCGCGATCCCGATCGCGCTGATCATCGGGGATGCCGTCCCCCGCGCGCAGCTGATGCCGGCGGCGATCCTCGTCCTCGGCGCCCTCACCGTGCTGTACACGTACAAGGGGGGCATGCGCGCGGTGGTGTGGACGGAGCTCGTGCAGGCCGGCGTCTACATCCTCGGCGGATTGTCGGCGATCGTGCTGCTCGGCGACGCGGTGGACGGTGGATGGGGCGCGATCATCGCCCAGGCCGGTGCCGCAGGGAAACTGACCGTCCTGGATTGGTCCCTGTCCCTCACGAAGCCGCACACCGTCTGGGCCGGGCTGCTCGGCGGCGGATGCCTCGCGATGGCGAGTCACGGCGCCGACCAGCTCATCGTGCAGCGCCTGCTGTCGTCCAAGTCCCTTCGTGATGCGCAGCGGGCGCTCATCGGCTCGGGGTTCGTGGTGTTCGCACAGTTCACCCTGTTCCTGATGGTCGGGGTCGGCCTCTGGGCGCTCTACGGCGACCGCACCTTCAGCTCGCCGGACCTGGTCTTCCCGACGTTCATCGTGGAACGGATGCCGCCCGGCCTCACCGGTCTGATCGTCGCGGCGATCCTCGCCGCCACCATGAGCACCCATGCGGGGACCATCAACGCGCTGGCCGCGGCGACCACGCACGACATCTACCTGCCCATCACCGGGCGATCGGCGAGTGACCCGGCCACCCTCCGCGCCGGCAAGTTGGCCGCCCTCGCGTGGGGGGTGGGACTCACGGCGGGCGCCCTCCTGTACAAGGAACAGGGGACGCCCGTGGTGGTGGTCGCGTTGTCCGTGTCGAGCTTCACCTACGGCGGCCTGCTGGGCTCCTTCCTGCTGGGGATCATCTCGAAGCGGGCCAACGAGCGGGACGCCATCCTCGGACTTGGCGTCGGCATCGCGTCCATGACCTTCGTCGTCTTCGCCAAGCCGATCGCCGCCGCGGTCCCGGTGCTGGCCGGCGCGCTCGGGCCGTTCATCGGCGTCGCGTGGCCTTGGTACGTGCTCATCGGCACGACTCTCACCGTGGGGACTGGTCTGCTCGCCTCGCTCACCCATCCGGCAGCGAGCCCGAAGGGCGCTTAGGTTCCGGCTTCCCCTCAATCCGCAGCATCTCCGGAGGCCCAGAACGTGAGCGCGATCGTGGTTGGCGTGGATGGTGGCGGCACCAAGACGCGGGTGATGGTGGCCGACGAGACCGGCACGGTCCTCGGTGACCACACCGGTGACCCGAGTGCGGTGCGTCCGGGCGAAGCCGATGCTTCCGCCGACGTGATCGCCCGGACGGTGCGCGATGCCCTGATCAACGCCGACCTGGGGCATGTGCGCCCACGGGCACTCTGTGCCGGCGTAGCCGGCACGGGACGGGAAGACGCACGGGAAGGGCTGTGGCGGGCGCTCGTGGAACTCGACGTGGCCGACGAGACCGTCGTGCACTCGGACGCGGCCATCGCCCTCGACGATGCCTTCGGCGATGGATCCGGAGTGCTGCTGATCGCCGGCACGGGCTCCATGGCGCTCGGTCGTGGCCCCACGGGACGCACGGCGCGCGCAGGGGGCTGGGGCCCGGTCATCGGCGACGAGGGGAGCGGCAACTGGATCGGGCGTCGCGCCCTGGGCATCGTGGCGGCGGCGGCCGACAAGCGCGAGCCCGAGACCGCGCTCACGGGCGCCATCCTGACGGCGTGCGAAGTCGACGACGTCCATGGCCTGATCGCTTGGGCGTCCGCCGCCACGCCGTCGGATTTTGCCCGGCTGGTGCTGGTGGTGGCCGAGACGGCGGGCACGGGCGACTTGCGCGCCAATGCCCTGATCGCGCTCGCGGTCGAGGAACTGGCGCTCCATGTGCGGTCCGTTGCCCGGGAGCTGTTTGGCGATGAGCGGGCCGCGATGGCCGTTGCGCTCGCCGGCGGACTCCTCTCCCACGGCGCCCTGGTCCGGAAGCGCCTCGAACACCGACTGAAGAGCGTCGTCCCAGGGGGATCGCTCCACGCCGGCGAAGTGGTGGCGGTGCGCGGTGCCGTGAAGGGTGCGCTCCGCATGCTGGGCGTGGCCGCATCTGCTAATTCACGTTAGGTATGACCTCTTAAGTTCTTTTTGCGCATTGACTTAAAGATGCGCAACTCAGCACGGTATCGCGGCCGTTCCAGTTGATGGAGCGGCCGCTTCTTCGTCGTGCGCAGGGGGTGCGCGAGCGTTCGGGGGTCGGCTGCCCGGACCACCGTAGCTGTGCCGACCGCTCAACGGCTGCGACGCGGCCCGTCTCGCACGCCGTCAACTTCGACTCGCTCGGAGACGAAACTCCAAGAAGCCATGAAAGGCCTCTTCTCC
>JANLSF010000353.1:0-3123 GCA_031362285.1 Gemmatimonadota bacterium
CGCCCGCGCGCTCGACGCCGCCGACGAACTCCGCCACTACCGCGACCGGTTCGCCCTCCCCGCGCGGCGCGTCTACCTCGACGGCAACTCGCTCGGCGCCCTCCCCAAGGCCACGATGGCGGCCCTCACCACCGTCACCGAGCAGCAGTGGGGGCGCGACCTCATCTCCAGCTGGAACAAGCACGACTGGATCGGCGCGCCCCGCAATGTCGGCGCCAAGATCGCCAACCTGATCGGGGCCGCCCCCGACGAGGTCGTGGTGACCGACTCCACCTCGGTCAACCTGTTCAAGCTCGTGATGGCGGCGCTCGCCATGCAGGAGGGGCGCACCGAGATCCTGTCGGAGGCGGGCAACTTTCCCACCGACCTGTACGTCTGCGAGGGCGCGGTGAAGGCCTACGGGCGGGGGGCGCGGCTGACCATCGTGCCGCGCGACCAGCTGCTGGCGTCGATCACCACGTCCACGGCGCTCGTAGTGCTCACGCACGTGCACTACAAGACGGGGGAGCGGTATGACATGGCCGCCGTCACCGCGGCGGCGCAGGCGCAGGGCGCGCTCGTCCTCTGGGACCTGAGCCACAGCGCCGGCGCCGTGCAAGTGGACCTGACCGCGGCGCGCGCCGACTTCGCGGTGGGCTGCGGCTACAAGTACCTGAATGGCGGCCCCGGAGCGCCGGCCTACCTGTTCGTGGCCCTGCGCCATCAGGCGCGCGCCAGCAACCCCGTGTCGGGATGGATGGGGCACGCGCGCGCCTTCGACTTCACCGATGCGTACGTGCCGGCCCCGGGCATCCAGCGCTTCCTCGCCGGAACCCCGTCCATCCTCGCCGTTGCCGCCCTCGAGGTGGGCGTCGAGATGCTGCTCGGCGCCGGCGTGGACCGCCTCGAGGCCAAGGCACACCGGTTGGCCGACTTGTTCCTTGCGCTGGTCGATGCGCGGCTGCCCAAGCATGGCCTGACGCTGGTAAGCCCGCGCGAGGCCGCCCGCCGAGGCAGCCACGTATCGTATGCGCACCCGCACGGCTACGAGATCATGCAGGCGCTCATCGCGTCGTCGGTGGTGGGCGACTTCCGCGCCCCCGACATCATGCGCTTCGGCCTCACGCCGCTGTACACGCGGTTCGAGGACGTGTGGCGCGCGGTGGACACGCTGCGCGACGTACTGGACAGTGGACGGTGGAAGGAACCGCGCTTCGCCGCGCGCTCAGCGGTGACCTGATTTGGCGACCGTGGGCGGCATGACCGACAGCGGTCTGCCGTTCATCCCGGGGGGACAATTGACGAATCGAGAGGTAGGTGCGCCGGTCATCACCGTGACCGACCTGACGCGGCGATTCGGCGGTACCACCGCCCTGTCGTCGGTCAGCGTGTCCATCCCGTGCGGGGCAGTGCACGGTCTCGTGGGCGCGAACGGCGCGGGCAAGACCACCCTCATCAAGCACATCCTCGGCTTGCTCCGCGCAGACAGCGGGTCGGTCCGCGTCTTCGGCCTCGATCCCGTCGCCGACCCGGTCGCCGTCCTCACGCGGATCGGCTACCTGTCCGAGGAGAACGACCTGCCCGGCTGGATGCGCGTGGACGAGTTGCTGCGCTACTCACGTGCCTTCTATCCCGGCTGGGACGACCGGTACGCCGACGAGCTGCAACAGGCGTTCGCGCTCGAGCCCGCGGCCAAGGTGCGGACCCTCTCCAAGGGGCAGAAGGCACGGGTCGGGCTGCTTCTGGCCTTGGCGTACCGGCCCGATCTGCTGGTGCTGGACGAACCCTCGTCGGGCCTCGACCCGATCGTCCGACGCGACATCCTGGGCGCCGTCATGCGCACCATCGCCAGCGAGGGGCGCACGGTGCTCTTCTCGTCGCACTTGCTCGACGAGGTGGAGCGCGTCGCGGATCATGTCACGATGATCAGCCACGGCCAGATCGTCCTGAGCGCCCCGATGGCGACACTCAAGGCGTCGCACCGGTGCCTCGCCGTGCATTTCGCGGACTCACGGCCGCAGCCCCCCGACATCGACGGCGTGCTGCGGTGGGAAGGCGGCGGGCAGGACTGGACGGCGGTGTACCGCACGGGCGTGGCGGACCTCGGGGCCGCGGTGGCCGCCGCGGGCGCGCAGGTCACGGCCGATCGCGACGCCTCGCTCGACGAGATCTTCGTCGCCCACGTCGGGACCTCAGCCGCCTCGGCGACGGTGGAGTGAGCCATGCGGACCCACGCCCTCGCCCTTGCCAGGGACTTCCAGATCAGGCATCGCTGGGGACTGGTGGCGCTCGCGGCCTACCTCGTGGTCCTCGCGACGCTCAAGCTCTTCGTGCTCGATCCCGCGCGGCCCGTTGACCTCGAAGCGCCCGAGCGCTTTGCCGCCGTGGTGGTCGTGCCCCTGACCGCCACCTTCACCTGGTTCCTGGCCGTGTTCACCTACGGCCTGGATGGTGACATCGCCGCGCGACGGTCCATCTACCCCGCTCGCCTGTTCACCCTGCCGGTGACGAACGCCGCGCTGGCGGGGTGGCCGATGCTTCTCGGCGCCGTCGCCATGACGGTGCTGTGGTTCGCGACGCGGCTCTTCGCCGTCTGGCCAGCCAACGTGGACGTGCCATGGATCTGGCCGGCGCTCATGGCCTCGGTGCTCCTCGCCTGGACCCAGGCGCTCACCTGGATGCCGTACGGGTTGCCCGGCTTCCGCGTGGTCGTCGCGGTGCTCTGGCTGGCGGCCATTGATGCGGTGATGCTCCTCGCGCTCCAATTCAAGGCACGGGAACCGGTGATGCTGGCCATCCTCGCGCCACAGCTACCGCTCGCGTTTCTCGTTGCCCGCTGCGCCGTCTCGCGCGCCCGGCGCGGCGAAGTGCCCGATTGGCGGGTGCCCGGCGTCGGGCTCGGTCGGGTCGCGGATCTCTTCTCGAGCCGGAGCGAACGTTTTCCGTCGCCAGAACGCGCCCAGGCCTGGTTCGAGTTCCGGCGACATGGCCGGACGCTGCCGGCGCTCGTCTTCGCCATCGTGTTCGGCGTGCTGCTCACGCCACCGTTCATGGCCGCGTTCGTCGCGGCGACCGTCCGCCAGTCGAATCCGCACGCGCGTGATGCCATCGGCGTGTCCCCCTTCATCGCCACGCGACCGTTGA
>JANLSF010000433.1:0-5857 GCA_031362285.1 Gemmatimonadota bacterium
GCGCAGCAGGGGCTCGTGTCGGCGCGCATCGCGGCCGCCGCCTACCTCTGGGACCAACAGGTCCGCCCGGTCGAGTTCGCCGTCGGCGCCGTGCCCACGCTCGCCGGCCTCGACACCACCGCCGTGGACTCGGCGTCCCTCGAGCGGTGGACGGCGACGGCGCAGCGCGAGCATCCCGAGATCGCGCGCGCAACGGCACGCCTGCGCGCGCTCGAGGCGCAGCAGCTGCTGTTCGGCCAGCAGTTGATCCCGCTCGTCGGCCTCGACCTCGCGGCGGTGCGCCCCGTCGATGGATCGGCCGCCGGGGGACTGGAGGACAACTTCAAGGCCGGCGCCTTTCTGCAGTCGCCGCTGCTCTATCTCAAGGAGCGGGGGCGCTGGGGCGGGGTCAATCAGCGCCTCGATGCGCTGCGCTTCGACCTTGCGCGCGTGCGCCGCGATGTCGCCAATGCGGTGCGAACCGCGGCCAACGACCTGGGCGCCGCCGAGCGGCTCCTGGCCCTGCAGCGCGTGACGGTCGCACAGGCCAGGCTCCTCCTCGCCGGGGAACAGCGCCGCTTCGACAACGGCGAGAGTTCGCTGCTCGTCGTGAACCTCCGCGAGCGGTTGGTGCTCGACGAGGAGGTGCGCCTTGCGCAGGTCGAAGCACGGCAACTGGCGATCCGCGCCGAGCTCGCGGTCGCCCTCGGCCTGCCAGGGCGCCTCCCCTAGGGATCAGCGGCGCGGTTCGAGCTCGCGCCAGCGGAGCAGCACCCCGGCGGTCATCGCGATCGTGCCGACCACGGTGCCCGCGAGCCAGAGCAGGCCGAGCCCGACCGGGTTGGACGACGGGCTCGGGGTCCAACCCGCGGCATCCCCGACCACGACGCCGAGCAGCGGGAGCGCGCTGCCCACGTTCAGGGCCATGCCGACCCAGAACAGCCACGACCGCGCATACGCGGCGCGCAGCTCGCCGCTCTTCCAGACCCAGCCGACGGGTGCCAGCGGCGGGTAGATGAGGAGCAGGATGAGCGCCACCTTGGCCCGAGCTCGGCGCCCCGCCTCGGAGATCACGGCCGGCCGGGCCCCATGTCCTTGCGCTCGCCCTCGCCGCCCGGTCGGAAGAAGAGGTCGACGGCGAGCCACGTGATCCGCGTGAATCGGTAGAGCGTCACCGGCAGGAGCAGCATGAAGGCCACGCTGACCCAGGTGAGCGCATCCCACGCCGGGTTGGGCCAGGACCAGACCAGGTAGGTGACGAACAAGACGGCCCAGCCCAACTCGGCGGCGAGGAAGTTCACGAGCGTCGTTCCCACGAAGTGATCGTGCGGTCCGTGGTGCAACCGGAGTCCGCACGACGGACAGGCATCGGCGAGCACGAACCAGCTGGCAAACACACCCCGGGACCCGCACGCCGGACAGCGCAGCGTGAGCGCCCGGGCCAGCATGCGCACGCCGAGCGTGGCGGTGCGCGGGTCGTCGGGGAGTATGGGGCGGTTGGGCATGGGATGCCGCGAATATAGGCCTCGTCGGGGACGTCCGGTGCGGCGCGGCCCTTGCGGTCCTCCGGAACCGCGTCCGACCTTAGGGCTCGCGAGACGCTGTTCCACCGCCGCCCGGACCATGTCGGCCGCGCACACGAATTCCCTCATCCAGTTGATCGGCCTCTGGACCCAGTTGGGCGCCGCCGCGCTCCTCGTGGGACTGTTCGTCGTGATGCGCCGCTACTCGTCCCGCCGCACCTACTTCTCCACGTGGGGCGAGGCGTGGGGCGCGCTCTGCGCCGCGCTGGGCGCCGTGGTGGTGCAATCGCAGTACCAGCTGGCGCCGCCCGCGTTCGTGGCCGAGACGGGGGGCGCCGACTCGCCCGTCGTGCGCGGGTTGCTGGCCCTGTCGGTGTTCGGGCAACTGCTGTTCCTCGCGCTGCTCGTGGCGGGCACCACGATGTACACGCGCGGCTTCAACCTCGCGCTCTACTCGCGCCTGGTGACCCCGCTCGCGGCGGTGTGGGCCGCGCTGACCGTGATCGATGGCGACGGCGTGGCCGGCACGACGCGATGGCTCGCCGGTCCCGCCGCGGTGGCGCACGCCCTCTGCGCGTGGCGCCTGCTCGCCCTGCCGGCCTCGCGCTCGGGCGTCGGCACGCGCGTCACGGGCGCGGTGTTCGCCGTGAACGCCGCCCTCTGGCTCTCGTACGGCGCGGCGTTCGGCGTGGTGCCCAGGGTGCACGTGTCGCCTGGATCGTTCTGGGCTGACCTGGCCACCTATCATGGCTACGTGGACCTGCTGGCCCTGATGCTCCTTGGCTTCGGCATGATGATGATCCAGCTCGAGGACGCACGGCGCGAGGTCGATGACGCCCGCGCCGAGTTGAGCGTGACGAACGACAGCCTTCGGCGCATGGCGCTGCACGACGCGCTGACCGGCTGCCTCAACCGGCGCGCGTTCGACGAGGGGATCGGGCTCGAGTTCGCCAAGTCGACGTTTGGCACGGTCGTCATGCTCGACATGGACAACCTGAAGTGGGTGAACGACCGGTATGGCCACCCGGTGGGTGACGAACTGCTGGCCTACTTCTCGGGGGTGCTCCGCGAGGCGATCCGTCCGCTGGACCGCCTGTATCGGTGGGGCGGCGACGAGTTCCTCCTCGTGATGCCCGGGGCCAAGGTGGACGGTGTGGCCGCCCGGCTCGCGGGGCTGCTCGACCTCGCCCCGCCGCTCTCCATGGGCGCGCATCACCCGAATGAGCAGGTGTCGCTCTCCCTCTCGCTTGGCGCCGAGGCGTACAGCCGTGCCGATGCGATGACCGACTCGATCGAGCGCGCGGACGCGACGATGTACGAGAACAAGCGCACGCGGAAGCGGACGATGACCCCCGCGAACGTGCCGACCGTCCGGTGATCCCGATTCCCCGCAACCCGCCGGCCCCCTCCGGCCCAACATCGCCATGCCGACCATGACGCGTCTCACGCGCTGCGCCGCCGCGCTCGCCCTCACGCTGCCCGTCGGCCATGCGGCGTGGGCCCAGCAGCCGGTCGCCGCCCCGGCCGCCATCGCCGCGAAGACCGCCGGCCTCGAGCGCCGCGACGGCTTCCTCCCGTTCTGGATCGACGACAAGACCGGCAGGCTGTTGCTCGAAATCCCCCGCGACTCGCTGCGGGCCCTGCATTTCGTGAACCAGGCCACGGGCCTCGGATCGAACCCGATCGGCGTGGACCGCGGCGGTGGCCAGTTCGACAACGTCGTGCGGTTCGAGCGGCTCGCCGACCGGATGCTGGTGATCGCCGAGAACTTCAAGTACCGCTCCACCGGGACCAGCGACCACGCCCGCACCGTGCGCGAGAGCTTTCCCAGCTCCGTGGTGGCCTCCCTGCCGATCGTCGCCGAGGAGAGCGGTCGGGTGCTGGTGGATGCGACGGACTTTGCGGTGCGCGACTGGCTGGAGGTGGCCGCGACGCTGCAGGGTGCCGGCGAGGGGACCTATCTGCTGGTCCGCGATCGCTCGGGGTTGAACAAGGCGAACACGCGCAACTTTCCCGACAACACCGAGATCGACGTCTCGCTGACGTTCGCGGCGCAGGGGCGTCCGGGGCCGATCCTCTCGCAGGTGGCGCCCGACGGTCGCGCCGTGACGGTGCGGCAGCACCACGCCTTCGTGCGGCTGCCGGACGACCGCTACCGGCCACGCGAGGGGGACCCGCGCGTCGGCTTCTTCGGCATCACCTTCAAGGACTACGCGCGCGACGTGCAGTCCCCGCTCGACGTCTGGTGGATCAGCCGTCACCGGCTCGAACGCGAGAACGCCGGCGACGCCCGATCGCCGATCCGGAAGCCGATCACCTACTACGTCGACCGCGGCATCCCCGAGCCGATCCGCAGCGCGACACTCGAGGGGGCGCGGTTCTGGGTGGAGGCGTTCGACCGCGCGGGACTCGTCGGCGGCTTCCGGGTCGAGTTGCTCCCCGAGGGCGCCGATCCCATGGACACGCGGTACAACGTGGTCCAGTGGGTGAACCGCAACGAGCGAGGCTGGTCGATCGGCGGCAGCGTCGGCGACCCGCGCACGGGCGAGATCGTGAAGGCGATGGCCCGCATGGACTCGCACCGCGCCCGCACCGACTACAACCTCTACGCCGGACTGATGGGCGCCGAACCCGCCGCGGCCGACACGGCGTTCGTGCTGGCGCGGGTGCGCCAGGTGACGGCGCACGAGATCGGCCACACGCTGGGCCTCGCGCACAACTACCTCGCCAGCACGTACGAGCGCGGGTCGGTGATGGATTACCCGCCGCCGCGGGTGCGGCTCGATGCCGCCGGGCGCATCGACGTGAGCCAGGCCTACGCGAGCGGCCCGGGCCCCTACGACGTGTGGGCGGTGCGCTGGGGCTATGGGGTGTATCCGCCCGCGAGCGAGCGCGACACGCTGCGTGCCCTCGTGCGCGACGGCCTCGCGCGCGGCTTTCTCTTCCTGAGCGACGCCGACGCCCGCCCCGACTTCGCCAGCGACCCGCGCGTCTCGCTCTGGGACGACGCGGCGACGCCGGAGGAGTTCCTGCGGCACCAGGGCGACGTGCGCCGCGTGGCGATGCGGCTGTTCGGCCTGCGCAACCTCCGCGCCGGCGAACCCGTGGCGCTGCTGCAGGAGCGGTTCGTGCCGGTGTACTTCATGCACCGGTTCGCGCTCAACGGCGTGAGCAAGGCGGTGGGCGGCATGGAATACGCCAACGCCGTGGTCGGCGACGGCCAGCAGGCCACCCGCCCCGTGCCGGCGGCGCGCCAACGCGCCGCGCTCGCGCGCTTGATCGGCGCGCTCTCGCCCGCCGAGCTGGCGATCCCGGATTCGGTGGTGACGCTGCTCGGTCCCCGTCCGTTCGGCAGCGAGGGAAGCATCGAGCTGTTCAAGTCGCGCACGACGCCGGCCTTCGACGAATTCGGCGCCGCGCGCACGCTCGCGCAGATGATCATCGACGGGATCCTGCAGGGGCAGCGCGCCGCCCGCCTCGTGCAACAGGGGGCCCGCGACGAGGCGCAGCTCTCGCTGGCTGAGGCGATCGACGTGCTGGTGGACGCGACCTGGGGCGCGGCGCCGCCGACCGGGCCGCGCAAGCTCGCCGCCATCCAGCGGCTGACGCAGCGCGCGGTGGCCGAGCGGCTGCTCGTGCTCGCCGCCGATGCGTCGGCGGCGGCCGAGGTGCGCGCCATGGCGGACTACAAGGTGACGGCGCTGCGCGGCGTGGCGCTCGCCAAGGCGAAGCTCGCCGGCGCCACCGACCGCGGCGCGGTGGCGGCCCACTGGCAGGCGCTGGCCACCGACATCGGCCGATGGCAGGAGAAGCGCGAGCTCCCCGCCCTCACGCGGGTGCTGGTGGCGCCGCCGGGCGATCCGTTCGGCGACGAACCGTAGCGGCGCCCGGGCTCGCTACTCGACCTTCACGTTGCGGAACCGCACGGCGCGGGTCAGCTCGTCGCCGAGCAGGCTCTTGGTCCACTCGCCGGTGGCGGACTTGTCGAAGAGGGAGACGTTCAGGTCGAGCACGCGGAGCCGCTCGCCGGTGTCGCGCGAGCTGGCGAACTCCACCTCGAGCTTCATCGGCACGCCGTTCTGCAGCACGGCGTTGACCTCGTTCACCATCACGCCGCCGAAACGGATCTGGGTGACCGGCAGCTCCACTCCGTCGGACACGGCCTTCACGTCCTTGCGCTCGAGGAAGAGCTTGGCGTCGCGCGCTTCGTTGGCCACCATGAGCGTGCAGGTCACGATGTCGCGGCGCCGGATGCACGACCGGAACTCGAACGACACGTCCGCCTGCCGCACCGTGGTCACGACTTCGTCGCCCACCCGGCGACCCGTCATGCAGGCGGCCGAGGCGAGCGTCAG
>JANLSF010000439.1:0-2082 GCA_031362285.1 Gemmatimonadota bacterium
AAAAGCGACAATGTTGTTTCAGCTTTGACAGAGGCCAAAAAATAGCGCATTCAACTCTGCTTCCAAATGGTTGCTTTTTAAACAGAATTATATTGGAGGGTCGACGTGGAGCAGATGGGGGGCCACCGCATCGTGCTGGCCCGCCCCGGCGTGGCCCAGGGACGGCACGACCATGCTTGAAACGGTCCTGCTCTTCCGCGAGGCGCTCTACGGGGCGCTGCTCATCAGCCTCGCCTGCTCGGTGCTCGGGGTGTGGGTCGTGTTGCGTCGCATCGTGTTCGTGGGCGCGGCGCTCGCGCAGTTGTCGTCGGCGGGCATCGCCCTCGCGCTCTTCCTCGGCGGCATGGGGATCGGCGGCGAGCTCACCCACCACCCGGTGACGGTCGCGCTCATCGTGACGCTGGCGGGCGCGGTCTTCTTCGGGCTCGGGGGAGCGGGCCGCACCCGGGTCCCGCCCGACGCCACGATCGGCGTCGCCTATGCCGTGGCCGGCGCGGTCGGGATCCTGCTGATCGCCAAGGCGCGCACCGGCGAGGCGCACGACATCTTCCTGTCGGGCAACATCCTCGGCATCACGCGCGCCGACACCTGGGTGCTGCTCGCCGTGAGCGTGCCCGTGCTCCTCGTGCACCTCGCGTTCTACAAGGAGTTCCTGTTCGTCTCGTTCGACGCCGAGACGGCGCGCACCCTGGGCTACAAGGTGACGCGCTGGAACCTGCTCCTGTACCTCACGCTCGGCCTCGTGATCAGCTACGCGATGCAATTCGCCGGCGTGATGCTCGTCTTCAACTTCCTCGTGCTGCCGGCCGTGACGGGGCTGCTCGTGGCGCGCAGCATGCGCGGCATCTTCGCCGTCGCGGTGACGTCGGGGTTGCTCGCGTCGCTGGTGGGATTCGCGCTCTCGGTGCCATTCGACCTGCCGTCGGGTCCCGCGATCATCGCGGTGAGCGGCGTGCTGGCACTGCTGGGCTGGGGGGTCGGTCGATTCCGGCAGCCTTGACCTCCGTCTGGCTCGCGCCGCAGCACGCCGCGCCCCGCAGGGCGCGGCGGGGGCTGCGGGCGGTCGCGCTCCTGCTCGCGCTGCTGCAGGGGCTGCTCGGGCCCGGGCTCGCGCTGGCCGACGCGCGCGTGCAGGCCGGTTCCGCCGGACCCGGTTCGGCGCACGCCGAGGGCCGGTCGTCGGCGCAATGCCGGCCCCACCACGACGATCGCTGCGTGGTCTGCCAGCAGTTGTCGGCGCCGCTCGCGCTCGGTGGCCGCGGCGGGCCGCTCGTTCCCACCGGCGCCCCGTGCGCGCCTGCTCCCGCCACGCGGCGCGCGTTCGCCCGCTCGGTGCAGCGGTGGCTCCCCTTCACGCGCGGCCCCCCCACGCTCGGTTGAGTCGTCCCCGGCCCACGCCGGAACCTCCTCGCACGCGCCGCTGGCCCGCCCGACTTCCCGGGTGCGCGCCACGCGCGACGACCACGAGCGGAACCTCCTCCATGCTTCGTACCATCGTCACGGTCGCCTCGGCGGCCCTCCTCGCGCCGCTGCCCGCGTTGCACGCCGCGAGCGCGCCGCCCAACACAATTCGCACCGCCCTTGCCGCCGTTGCCGCGGCTCCGGTCCACGCCTCGCCGACGGCGCACGCGACGCCACGCGTGCTCGGCACCGTGACCGACTCGATCGGTCAGCCGCTCGCCAACGTGCAGATCGTGGTGGGCGGCCTCAACCGCACGACGAGCACCAACGACGAGGGAAAGTTCGTCCTCGTCGGGCTGCCGGCCGGCCGGTACCATGCCGATGCGCTCCTGATCGGCTACCAGCGCGCCGACTTCGCGATCGAGGTGCCGTCGGCGGGCGCCGACGTGGTCGTGCGCGTCACGATGCGCGGCACCACGCTGCGGCTCTCCGGGGTGCAGGTCACGGCGTCGCCCATCGGCGCCGACCCGCTCGACATCACGCAGTCCACGGTGGAGCTCTCGGGCGCGGAACTGCAGCGCGCGCTGTCGTCGAGCGTGGCACAGACGCTGGCCAACGAGCCCGGGCTGGCGGTGCGCTTCAACGGCGCTGCGGCCACCCCGGTCATTCGCGGGCTCTCCG
>JANLSF010000445.1:0-1872 GCA_031362285.1 Gemmatimonadota bacterium
CCGGGGGGCTGGCCCGGAGGCCGACGACGACTGGTACCTGATCGGTGACGGCCTGCTGGCCATCGCGGGGCCGCACGCCGCCTTTCGCGCCACCGTAGCCGAGATATTCGGCGGCTGCCGGACGGCGCGGCCGGCGGAGGACGACGGACGCGCAACGGTGCGGTGCCGCGTGGCCGGCGTGGGTGGCCACGGCGGTGTGGCCATCGACATCGAGGACGGCACGGCGTTCGACCTGCACGCGTTCATGCTGCGCATGTTCGGCGAGCGTGCATACGCCGAGGGACCGCCACCTGGCGACGGCTGGATGACGATCGCGCGGACGGATGGCGATGGCCGGCCGGTGCTCGCGATCCGCGGCGATCGCGTGCTGGCCGACGACGCGCACCGGTGGGAGGGACTCGTCGCGAACCTCGCCATCGGGCGCCTGATGGCCCGCCAGACCGGGGTCCTGTTCTTTCACGGGGCCAGCGCCATCGTGCACGGGCGGGGGTTGATGCTCTGCGGCAACAAGCGCGCGGGGAAGACGACGCTCGCCCTTGCCCTTGCCGCGCGGGGCCATGCGCTCCTGGGCGACGAGATCGCGGCCCTGCGCCTCGCGAGCCGGGAACTGCTGCCGGTGCGGCGCGCGCTGGGGGTGCGCGACGGGCCGGCATCTCCCGAGGCCGCCGCGCGGCTGGCCGCCGCCGCGGGCGAGCGCGTGGCGTACCCCGACGGCGAGGTGCGAACGCGGGTGGCCGTCGCGTCGATCTTCCCGGGCGCTGCGCCGTCATCCGTTCGGCTGGACGCGATCGTGCTGCTCGACGGCTTCGGGCGATCCCCCGAGTTGTCGCGCGTGCAGGCGCGCGGGGGGGACCGGCGAATCCTGACACCACTGGCGGCCACCCTGTGGGGTGAGGCCGGCGGCGTCCGCGCCATGCAACTCCTGCGGTTGCTCGGCTCGACACGGGGATACATTCTCCGGGCAGGCCCGCCGGACGAGACCGCCGCGTGCCTGGAGCGGCTCTGCATCGAATTCGAGGACGCGTGATGGCACTGACAATCAGGGAGAAGGCGGACACCGTGGGCGCGCTGCGCCACGTGTCGGTGGTCGCGATGGAGACGCTGGCCCGCTGGATTCCGACCACCCCGGAACTCGAGGCCAAGATCTGTTTCGGGCGCCATGTGTGGGAGTTCGCGCAACACGCCGACCTGCTCGGCAAGCGGACGGCGGAATTGCGGGCCGCGCCCAACTTCTCGAATCCGCCGGTGGCAGCGTTCGCGGAGCTGCTCGCCGAGGTGCCGGCGGCCACGGCCACGGCCGATCGCGTGTCGCACTTCTACGAGGGGTTCGTGCCGGACCTCGCGCGACGGTATCGCGCCTACCTCGATGCCACCGACCACCTGCTCGACGATCCGAGCGTGCGGCTCATGGAGCGCGTGCTCACCGACCTCGCGCGGATGGGCGCGGAGGCGGAGGCGCTCCTGCGCGAGCGCCCGGAACTGGTCCACGCCGCCTCGCCCGGTGCCGGGTGGGGCGCCCGCGCCGCCTTGATCGGCGACTGGGTCACGCATCGCCCCACGGTGGCGGCCGTCGAGGTTCACGCGTGAGCGCAGCCCGGAAGATCGTGCGCGGTGTCGAGCTGCACGCCGATCCGGTGCGCGAGGAGTGCTTCCACGTCGTCGATACCGACGACCAGATGGTGGACTGGCCCGACATGTCGGAGCTCTCGCGGCGCGAGAAGCTGCACCGCCACATGAACAACGAGTGCGTGGCCATGGAGATCGCCGCGCAGGCGCTCGTGGACTTTCCCGACGCGCCGTGGGACCTGCGGCTGGCGATCGCGCGCCAGACCTCGGATGAAGCACGGCACGTGGCCGTGCTGCGCAAGCGGC
>JANLSF010000354.1:0-3018 GCA_031362285.1 Gemmatimonadota bacterium
CGGAGACGAAGTTCTGCGTCCCCTTGGCGTTCCCCTTCACGGCCACGGCCATCCGTTCGGCCTGCGCGTTCAAGGTCATCGCCACGTGCATGGCCGCCTCGAGGGTGGCCATCTTCACCTGCCCCGTGCCGTCGAGCTTGAGCCCTGCCATGATGCAACTCCGTCAGCGAGTGCCGGCCATGCGGGCCGGATCGAGCAGTTCCGCGAGCTTCTCGCGGGTGAGCAGCTTCCGCTCCAGCACCAGGTCGAACACCCCGCGCCCGGTCGCCAGGGCGTCGCGGGCGATCTCGGTGGCCACCTCGTAGCCGAGCGCCGGGACGAGCGCGGTGACGATGCCGATCGAGTGCTCCACGAAGTAGCGGAGCCGCTCGGGGTTGGCCGTGATCCCCACCACGCACCGCTCGCGGAGCACCACGCAGGCATTCCGCAGCGATTCCATCCCTGAGAGCAGGCGGAAGGCGATGATCGGCTCGAAGACGTTGAGCTGGAGCTGCCCCCCTTCGGCGGCGAAGGTGATCGTCACGTCGCCGCCGATCACGTCGTAGCAGACCTGGTTCACCACCTCGGGGATCACCGGGTTCACCTTTCCCGGCATGATGCTCGAGCCCGGTTGCTGGGGCGGCAGGTTGATCTCGCCGAAGCCGGTGCGGGGGCCCGAGGAGAGCAGCCGCAGGTCGTTGCACGTCTTGGAAAGCTTGACGGCACACCGCTTGAGCACGCCGGAGAGCTGCACCAGACCGCCGGTGTCGGCGGTCGCTTCCACGAGGTCGGGGGCGGTCTGCAGCTCCAGTCCGGTGATCCGCACGAGGTGCTGGCGGACGGCGTCGGTGTAGCCCGCAGCCGCGTTCAACCCGGTGCCCACGGCGGTGGCGCCCATGTTGATCTCGCGGATGAGCGCCTGGGCCTCGGTCAGCCGGTCCACGTCCTCCAGCATCGTCACGCCGAAGGCGGCGAACTCCTGCCCGAGCGTCATCGGCACCGCGTCCTGCAACTGCGTCCGCCCCATCTTCACGAGCGGCGCGAACTCCTTCCCCTTGGCGAGGAACGCCTCGGCCAGCGGGCGCATGGCCTCCTGGAGCCGGTCAATGGCAGCGTGCAGCGCGAGGCGCACCGCCGTGGGGTACACGTCGTTGGTCGACTGGCTCAGGTTGACGTGGGAGTTGGGCGAGAGCCAGGTGTAGTCGCCGCGCGGGCGCGCCGCGAGCTCGAGGGCGCGGTTCGCGATCACCTCGTTGGCATTCATGTTGGTGCTCGTGCCGGCGCCGCCCTGGATCATGTCGACCAGGAAGTGCTCGTGATGCCGCCCGTTGGCCACCTCACGTGCCGCCTTCACGATGAGCCCCTTCCGCTCCTCGTCGATCAGCCCGAGCTGGCCGTTGGCCTCCGCGGCCGCCTCCTTCACGTGGGCGAGCGCCCGGATGAGCGCCGGGAAGTCGCGCAACGTGATGCCGGTGATCGGGAAGTTCTCCGTGGCCCGGAGGGTCTGGATGCCGTACAAGGCGTCGGCCGGGACTTCGCGGTGCCCAAGCAGGTCGTGCTCGGTGCGCATGCGTCCGCCGCCGAATCCGAGGGAACGACCGCGTCCCACGAGGGTGGCGTCCATGCGGGAGAGGCGGTGCGAAATGGCCCGGGCGGCGCGCCCCACCAGGGCCGCATAGATGCCCGGCGCTTCCTTGAGGAGTGTCTCGAGGCCGTTCTTGTCGTACACGAACGCCGTCACCGACTCGATGCACCGGGCGGTCGTGCCGTGCTTTTCGGTGTCGAGGAGGATCCCCTCACCCACCGCCTCCCCGGCGCCCAGGGTGGTCACCCGGACGACCCCGCCCTCGTCGCGCTTCTCGATGGCCATCGCCCCTTCGATGAGGATGGCCATCCGCTGCCGGGCCTCCCCCTCCTGGAACAGCGTCTCATCGACGGCGTAGGTGGCGAGCGTGCCGGAGCGGGCGAGCTGCCAGATGTGCTGGTCGGGCAGCCCCTCCACGAAGGAGCAGCTGCGGAGGCGATCGGTGTTGGTTACGGGGCTCATGGTCCGGGAAGCTACGGAGGAGCGGCACGTCGGCAACCGCTCGGGACGGGCCGTTTCGGCTCCCCTCACGGGGGTCTGGCGGGGACGGTAACTTGCCCCCGTAACGACCCTCGAGTCCTACAGGAGCAGACCGTGAGCACGTCGCGTCGCGATTTCCTTGGAGTGGGTGCCGCCGCGGCCGCCGGCATGCTGGTGGGACGGCCGCTCGAGGCGGGCGCGGCGATTCCGTCGCTCCCGGTGGCGGGGCGGCCCGCCGTGGTCTCGAGCGCCAACGGCATTCGCGGGGTCCGCCGGGCGTACGACCTGATCACGCGCGGCACCGATCCGCTCGACGCGATCATCGCGGGGGTCAACATCCAGGAGCTCGACCCCGAGGACGACTCCGTGGGGCTGGGCGGGTTGCCCAACGAGGACGGCATCGTGCAGCTCGACGCGAGCGTCATGCACGGGCCGACCAAGCGCGCGGGGTCGGTGGCGTCGCTCGAGGACATCGCCACGCCGAGCCTCGTGGCCAAGGCGGTGATGGACTACACCGACCACATCATGCTGGTGGGGCCGGGGGCCAGGAAGTTCGCGCTGCGCATGGGGTTCAAGGAGCAGAACCTGCTCACCGAGAAGAGCCGCCAGAACTGGCTCCGGTGGCGGGCGAACCTGAATCCCGACGACTTCTGGCTCGACCATGCCGACGACGTGAAGATCCGCTTCACCTCGGGGACGATCAACATGAACGCGGTGAACGCGGCCGGCGACATTGCCAGCTGCACCACCACCAGCGGCTATTCGTGGAAGATCGCGGGGCGGATCGGCGACTCGCCGGTGATCGGGGCGGGGCAGTACTGCGACAACGAGGTGGGGGCGGCCGGGGCCACGGGGCGCGGCGAGGCGTGCATCAAGGTGTGCGGCGCCTTCAGCGTGGTGGCCGAGATGCGCGCCGGGGTGGCGCCGCAGCAGGCGTGCCTCAAGGTGCTCGAGCGCGTGGTGGCGATGACCGA
>JANLSF010000502.1:0-2836 GCA_031362285.1 Gemmatimonadota bacterium
ATGGCGCGCGAAGTGGTGGACGGGCAGGACGTCTTCGCGGTGCGCGACGTGGTCGGCCACGCGGTGGAGCGGGGCCGCACGCAGGGCACGCCGACGCTGCTCGAGGTGCGCACCTACCGCTTCATGGGCCACTCGATGTCCGATGCGGTGAGCGGCACGTACCGCACGAAGGCCGAACTCGACACGTACCTCAAGCGCGACCCGATCCTCCTGCTCCGCGAACGGATGCAGGACGCGGGCGAGATCACGGGCGACGAAGTCGCCGAGCTCGACGCCGAGATCAAGGCGATCTGCCAGGATGCGTGGGACTTCGCCGACGCGAGCCCGGAGCTTCCGCTCGAGGCGCTCTACGAGGACGTGCTCGTGGACACCACCTCCGACGCGGCCTTCCCGGCCGCCGCCCGCTAGGGAGTCCCCGACATGTCCATCATGACCTACCGCGACGCGCTCAACGTGGCGCTGCGCGAGGAAATGCGGCGCGACGATCGCGTCTTCCTCATGGGCGAGGAGGTCGCCGTCTACCAGGGCGCCTACAAGGTGTCGAAGGGGCTGCTGCAGGAGTTCGGCGAGATGCGCGTGGTCGACACGCCGATCACCGAGCTCGGCTTCGCGGGCGTGGGCGTGGGGGCCGCGATGGTGGGCCTGCGCCCGATCATCGAGTTCATGACCTGGAACTTCGCGCTGCTCGCGCTCGACCAGGTGGTCAACGCGGCCGCCAAGATGCTGTACATGTCGGGCGGCCAGTTCCCCATGCCGATCGTCTTCCGCGGCCCCAACGGCGCGGCGCTGCAGCTCGGCGCCCAGCACTCGCAGGCGTGGGAGTCGTGGCTCGCGCACATCCCGGGCCTCAAGGTGGTCGCGCCGGGCACCCCCGCCGACGCCAAGGGGTTGCTCAAGGCCGCCATCCGCGACGACAACCCCGTGATGGTGCTCGAGGGGGAGATGCTGTACAACGTGAAGGGCGAGGTCCCGGATGGCGACTTCGTGATTCCGCTGGGCAAGGCGGAGGTCAAGCGCGCCGGGACCGACGCGTCCATCGTCACGTACGGGAAGATGGTCAACATCGCGCTGCAGGCGGCCGAACAGATGGCCAAGGACGGCGTGCAGGTGGAGGTGCTCGACCTCCGCACGCTGCGCCCCATGGACGTGCCGGCGATCGTCGCCACGGTCATGAAGACGCACCGCGCCGTCGTGCTCGAGGAAGGGTGGGAAGTGTGCGGCATTGGCTCGCAGGTGGTGGACTACATCCAGCGCGAGTGCTTCGACAGCCTCGACGCGCCGATCATCCGCGTGCACCAGGCCGACGTCCCCATGCCGTACACGAAGTCGCTCGAGAAGGCCGCGAAGCCCGACGTCGCCAAGACGATCGCAGCGCTCCGCGCGGTGTGCTACCTCGACTGAGCCGCCCCGCGCGGCCGGCCTTGACCAGGGATTGCTGATGGCGACGAAGGTGGTGATGGAGGCGCTGTCCCCGACGATGGAAGAGGGGCGGCTCGTGAAGTGGAACAAGGCCGAGGGCGACGCGGTGAAGACCGGCGACACCCTCGCCGAGGTCGAGACCGACAAGGCCATCATGGAACTCGTGGCGCGCACCGACGGCGTCATGCGGAAGCACCTCGTGCCCGAGGGGAGCTCGCTCCCCGTGGGGACGCTGCTCGGCGTCATCGGTGCGGCCGACGAGGACATCAGCGCGCTCACCAGTGGCGCGTCCGCCGCATCGGCGCCGGCGGCGGCCAGTGCGCCGCCCAGCGCGCCCGCGAGCGTGCCGGTGGCGGTCGCCGCGACTCCCGTCGTGTCGAACCCCCCGAGCGTCCCGGCCACGTCCGCCGCGCCCGCCGCGGCCGGCATGAACCGCGCCTCCCCCCTCGCGCGCCGCCTGGCCGGCGACGCGGGCCTCGACATCCGCGCCATCGCGGGCTCCGGCCCGGGCGGGCGGATCATCAAGCGCGACATCGAGCAGGCCATGTCGGGCGGGTCCGCCGCGCCGGGGGCCATGCCCGCCGACGCGCCCCGCGCCGCGGCCCTGCCCATCCCCACGGGCGACGGCTTCCGCGACATCCCGCTCACGCAGATCCGCAAGACGATCGCCAAACGGCTCGCCGAGTCCATCGGCCCCATCCCCACCTTCTACCTCACCGCGGAATACGATCTCTCGCGCGTGATGGAGATGCGGACGGCGATGGCCGAGCTGGGCGACGACTTCAAGGTGTCGGTCAACGACATCATCCTGAAGGCCGTGGCCACCGCGCTCGCGCAGCACCCCGAGGTCAACAGCCACTGGCTCGGCGACCGGATCCGCCAGCACGACCGCGTGCACCTCGGCATGGCCGTGGCCACCGACGACGGGCTGATCGTGCCGGTGATCTTCGACGCCCACCTCAAGCGCATGCGCGACCTCTCGCGCGAGGCCAAGGAGCTCGCCAAGAAGGCCCGCGAACGCAAGCTCAAGCCCGAGGAGTACACGGGGTCCACCTTCTCGGTCTCCAACCTCGGCATGTTCGGCATCGACCAGTTCACGGCGATCATCAATCCGCCGGAGTGCGGCATCCTCGCCATCGGCACGGCGAGCGAGCAGGTGGTCGTGCAGGATGGCGCCGTGGGCACCCGCACGGTGCTCCGCGTGACCATGAGCTGCGACCACCGCGCGATTGACGGCGCGGTGGGCGCGAAGTTCCTTCAGGCGCTGCGCCGCATGATCGAGAACCCGCTGATGCTCGTCTACTGACGGGCGTTCCTCCCACTCTTCCGCGACGACTCCCATGGCCCAGTACGACGTGATCTTCATCGGCGGCGGCCCCGCCGGCTATGTCGGCGCCATCCGCTGCGCCCAGCTCGG
>JANLSF010000520.1:0-4806 GCA_031362285.1 Gemmatimonadota bacterium
CGCCGCGAAGGTGACGCGCACGAACTGGTTCGTCGGCGCGACGGTCAACCTGTTCCTGTTCAAGCTCTTCGGCGAGTACGGGCAGGTCTCGGGTGGCGACCTCACCACGATCAACAACTTCGGCGGCGGCAACAAGACGGTGAATGACAGCAAGAACTACTACTCCGCCGGCCTCCGGATTGGCTTCTAACGTGACCGACGGCCAGACGGCGCGTGACGAGGGATTCCTTCGTCGCGCGCTCGTCCTGGCTGAGCTGGGATGGGGACAGACGGCGCCGAGCCCGATGGTCGGCGCCGTCGTCGTTCGCGATGGTGTCGTGGTCGGCGAAGGGTACCACACCCGCTACGGCGCGGCGCATGCCGAGCGCGCGGCGCTCGAGGCGGCCGGCGCGCGGTCGGCGGGCGCGACCGTGTACGTGTCGCTCGAGCCGTGCGCGCACGTCGGCAAGCAGCCCGCCTGCACCGAGACGCTGGTGGCCGCCGGGGTGGCGCGCGTGGTCGTGTCGAGCGCCGAACCCACCGCGCTCGCGGGCGGCGGGGCCGCACGATTGCGTGCCGCGGGCATCACGGTGGACATCGGGCTCCTGGAGGCCGAGGCACGGGAGCTCAACGCGCCGTTCTTCTTCGCGGCCACCGGCGCGGCGCGCCCTTTCGTGTCGGTCAAGCTGGCCGTGTCGGCCGGCGGCGCGATCGCGCCGCACTCGCGCGAGCCGCAATGGATGTCGGGGGCGCAGTCGCGCGCCTTCGTCCACAAGATGCGCGCGAACGCCGATGCGATCGGCATCGGCGTGGGGACGGCCATCGCCGATGACCCGCTCCTCACGGTGCGCCACGCGACGCATCCGCGCATCAACCCCGTGCGGGTGGTCTTCGACAGCGAGGCGCGGCTCCCCATCACGTCGCAACTCGTGCTCACCTCGCGGGCCCAGTCGGTGCTCGTGCTCGGCCAGCGCCCTGATCCAGAGCGCGCGGCGGCGCTCCAGCGGGCGGGCGTGGAGGTGGTCGCGGTGCGCGACCTGCCCGACGCGCTGCGGCTCCTGCACGAACGCGGGGTCCGGCACCTGCTGGTGGAGGGGGGGGCCCTGCTGGCCTCGGCGCTGGTCCGCGAGTCGCTGGCCGACCGGGTGGTTATCTTCCACACCCCGGCCCAGTTGGGCCCGGGCGCCGTCCCCGCCTTCACCAGCGGGACCGGCGATCCCCTGAGCGCCCCGGAGCGATGGACCGAGCTGGTCCGCCGACCGTTGGGCGACGATACGCTGGCGATCTGGGCCCCACGCCGATAATCGGCTGGACCCCCGGGCCGCCCGGCCCCGTTCGCAAGGCGAGATGTTCACCGGACTCATCACCGACGTCGGCACGATCGACCACGTCGCCGCGACTGCGGCGGGGCGGGAGTTTCGCGTGCGGACGGCCCTCGCCGGGCTCGTCGCCGGGGAGAGCATGGCGGTGAACGGGGCCTGCCTGACCGTCCGCGAGTTCGCCGAAGGGTGGTTCGCGGTGGCGGCCGTGACGACCACGATCGAGCGCACCGACATGGCGGCGTGGACGGTCGGTCGTCGCGTGAACCTCGAGCGGGCGCTGGCGCTGGGCGACCGGATGGGCGGGCACCTCGTGCAGGGGCACGTGGACGGCGTCGGCACCGTGCGGGCCGTCCGCGCCCACGGAGACGCCCGGCTCGTGGACATCCGCGTGCCTCCCGCCCTCGTGCCGCTGCTGGTTCCGCTCGGCGCCCTCACGGTCGATGGCGTGAGCCTCACCGTGAACGACCTGATCGCGCCCGACCTCGTGCAGCTCTCCCTGATCGACTTCACCCTGCGCCATACCACCCTGGGCGACCTCAAGCCGGGCAGCACGGTGCAGCTCGAGGGCGACCTGATCGGCAAGTACGTGCAGCGACTCGTGACCCCGCACCTGCGCGCCACGCAGCAGCAGCGCGCCCGCCCGACCCTCAGCTGAGCATTCGATGCCCTTTGGCACCATTGAGCAAGCGCTCGACGACCTGCGCGCCGGTCGGTTCATCGTCGTGGCCGATGACGAGGACCGCGAGAACGAGGGCGACCTCATCGGCGCAGCCGAGACGATCACCCCGGCCATGATCAACGTGATGATGGAGGCGAAGGGGATGATCTGCCTCGCCGTCACCAACGAGCTCGCCGACCGGATGGGCCTTCCGTTGATGGGGGAGGAGAACACGGAGGCCATGCGCACCGCCTTCACGGTCACGATCGACGCCGCGCCCCGCCACGGCGTGACCACCGGCATCAGCGCGAGCGACCAGGCCACCACGATCCGCGTCGCGGTCGCACCCGGCAGCACCCCGGGCGACCTGCGCCGACCCGGCCACGTGCATCCGCTGCGCGCCCGCGACGGCGGCGTGTTGCAGCGCGTGGGACACACCGAGGCGGCCGTCGACCTGGCGCGCCTCGCCGGGCTCGCGGGCGCCGGGGTCATCTGTGAAATCCTCACGGCCGATGGCTCGACGGCCAAGCGTCCGCAGCTGGAGGCATATGCCACCGAGCGGGGCTTGACCTTCATCACGGTGGCGCAGCTCGTGGCATATCGCCTGCGCACCGAACGGCTTGTGCACCGCGAGGCCGAAGCCCGCCTCCCGACGCGGTTCGGCGAGTTCCGCATTGTCGGCTACCGCAACGACGTCGATGCCGCGGAGCACGTGGCCCTGGTCTTCGGCGAGGTCGACGGGGCGGAGAATGCACTGGTCCGCATGCATTCCAAGTGCCTGACCGGCGACGTCTTCCACTCGATGCGGTGCGACTGCGGCTGGCAGCTCAACGAGGCGATGCGCAAGGTGGCCGAGGCCGGGGCGGGGGTGGTCGTGTACCTCGACCAGGAGGGGCGTGGCATCGGGCTGCTCAACAAGCTCCGCGCGTATGAACTGCAGGATCGCGGCGCCGACACCGTCGAGGCCAACCAGGCGCTCGGCTTCGCGCCCGACCTGCGCAACTACGGCATCGGCGCGCAGATCCTCCTCGACCTCGGTCTCAAGTCGATTCGCGTGCTGACGAACAACCCGAAGAAGCTGGCCGGCATCGAAGGCTACGGGCTGCGCATCACGGAATCGGTGCGGTTGGCGGCCCCCGAGACCGAGGAGAACGCCGCCTACCTCGAGACCAAGCGCACGAAGCTCGGCCATCTTCGCGCGATCTGAGGCCCACGACGATGCCGGAATTCAATGGGACGCCGCAGGGCGCCGGCCGGCGCTTCGCCGTGCTCGCCAGTCGCTTCAACGAGCAGGTCACCCGTCCGCTGGCCGACGGCGCCGTCGAGGCGCTGGTGCGGCATGGTGCGGCGTTCGACGACGTGGACGTGCTCTGGGTGCCGGGAGCGTGGGAGCTGCCGTACGGCGCCCGCCGCCTCGCCCAGACCGATCGGTACAGTGCCATCATCGCCGTGGGCGCCGTGGTGCGCGGCGAGACGCCGCACTTCGACATCGTCGCGGGCGAGGCGGCACGGGGGTTGGCCGAGGCCAGCCGGGATTTCGACGTCCCCGTGACGCTCGGCCTCCTCACCACCGACACGATGGAGCAGGCGATGGCCCGCGCCGGCGGCGTCCATGGCAACAAGGGATGGGACGCCGCGCTCGCGGCCCTTGAACTGGTGGACCTGTTCTCGCGGCTCGATGCCGCGGAGGACGCCGATGCGTCGGACTGAGCATCAGGCGCGGGCCCGGGCGCTGCAGGCCGTCTACGCGTGGGACATGCGCGATGGCGCCGCGCTCGGCCAGGTGGCGGAACGCGTGTGGGACGACCTCGCCGTGCCCGCCGCCGTGCGCGCGCTGGCCAAGCCGTTGGTGGAGGCGCTCGAGCGCGATCAGGCGACCCTCGATGCGATGATCAGCGCGGTGACCACCAACTGGCGCATCGAGCGGCTGGGCGCCATCGAGCGCTCGGTGCTTCGCCTCGCGGCCGCCGAGCTCCACCTCGGGGAGACGCCGCCCAAGGTGGTCCTGCAGGAGGCGACGACGTTCGCCGAACGATTCGGCTCCCCCGCGAGCGCGAAGTTCGTGAACGGCGTGCTCGACGCGCTGGCACGACGGCTCGGACGACTCTAGCCCGCGCCCGCACGACATGAAAATCGTGGTCGTCAATTGGCAGGATCGCGAGCACCCGATGGCCGGGGGGGCGGAGATCCACCTGCACGAGATCTTCGGCCGCCTCGCGCGGCGTGGCCATGAGGTCACCCTCTTCTGCGGGGGGTGGGCCGGGTGTTCCCCACGCACCGAGCTCGACGGACTCCGCGTGATCCGCGCCGGCACCCGGCAGACCTGGCCGCTGGTGGCCCGCGGCGCGTGGACGCGCGACGTGTCGCGGCTCGCCCCGGACGTGCTGGTGGAGGACATCAACAAGATGCCCCTCTTCACCCCGTGGTGGGGGGCGAAGCGCACCGTCGGACTGGTGCCGCACCTCTTCGGCCCCACGGCCTTCCAGGAGTTGACGGCACCACTCGCCGCGGCCGTCTGGCTCTCGGAGCGCCCGCTGCCGTGGGTGTATGGCCGCTGCCCGTTCCAGGCCATCAGCCGGAGCACGGCCGACGACCTCGTGTCGCGCGGCATCCGGCGGGAGCAGGTGGCCGTGATCCTGCCCGGCATCGACTCCGCCACGCTGACACCGGAGGCGTCGTGTCGCGAGGAGGTGCCCCTGGTGGCCTACATCGGGCGCCTCAAGGCCTACAAGCGCGTGGACCTGGTGATTCGTGCCTTTGCCGGGATCACCGATCCGCGGGCCCGGCTCGAGATCGCGGGTGAGGGCGACGATCGAGCGCGCCTCGAGGCGCTCGTGCGGTCGCTTG
>JANLSF010000525.1:0-1831 GCA_031362285.1 Gemmatimonadota bacterium
GCCGACCGCACGAGGGCTTCGGCCCGCCCCGACGCGCTCGTCCTGCGCCCGAGCACGGTGGTCTGTTGCGAGTTCACCGGCGCGGTGAGGCAGGTGAACGTGGTCCACCAGACGTTCCGGCTCTACCACCGCGGGCTCGCCTCGCTGATGCCGGGCGCCGCCACCACCCTCGTGGACACGGTGCCGTACGGCTACGTGCGCGATGCACTGGCAGACCTCGCGCTCCGGCCGGATGTCGCCGGCCGCACGCTCCACCTCTGCGCCGGCCGCGCGGCGCTTCCCATCGGCGAGATGCTCGAGCTCACCTATGCCCGGTGGTGCGAAGACCCCGCCTGGCGGCGGCGCGCCCTGCCGCGTCCCGTGCTGACCGATCTCGACACGTACCGCCTGTTCGAGCAGACCGTGCTCGAGACCGGCGACGCGCGGGTGGTGCTGGCCGCGAAGGCCCTGTCGTTCCTGGTCCCGCAGCTGGCCTACCCCAAGTGCTTCGAGACGACGGACGCCGACACGCTGCTCGGCTACGCCGCGCCCGACCCGCGCGGCTACTGGCTGCGCATGGTGGATCACCTGCTCGCCACGCAGTGGGGCCCGGTGCGGACGGGGGTGGCGGCATGAGCGGCACCGACGCTCGTGAGCGCCTCCTCGAGGCGCTGCTCGCCTGGGTCAACCGCCGCCTCGCGCCGCCGGGCTGCCCGGTGACGGCCGACACGCCCCTCTTCGAGGGCGGGCTCATCAACTCAATGAAGATCCTGGAACTGATCGCGTGGACCGAACGCGCGATCGGGCGGCCGATCCCCGACCGCGAGATCCGGATGGACAACTTCGCGACCGCGACGCGCATCGCCGCGGTCTTTGCAAGGGAGGAAATCCATGCAGACGTCTGAGAGCGTGGTGCGTACGCTGCGCGCGCGCGGCGAGCTCTGGGAGCGCCTGCCGGGGCTGGTGGGGCTGCGCGGTCCGGTACGCGCGCTGCACGGGGCGCTGGAGGCCGCGTTCGCATCGCTCGCGCTCACCGAAACCGACGACGATTGGCGGGTGCCCGCAGGGGTGTCGCTCGCGACGCTGGCCCGCGCGGACTACTTCGCCTCGTTCCCCCACTGGCTGACGTTGGCCGGGCACCTGAGCGACGACACCGCGGCCCTCGAGACAATCGCGCGGTCGAGCGCTCCCGCAGACGCGGTGGTGGCCGGGGGCGCGCAGGTGACCGGCGCCCTCGCTCCGGCGGTCTGCTACCACGTGTACGACGCGTTTGCCGACCGCATGCTGGCGGATACGGTGATCGTGACGGCGCAGGGCACCTGCTGGCGGCACGAAGGCGCGCGGTTCGCGCCGCTCGAGCGCGGCTGGGCCTTCGGCATGCGCGAGATCGTCTGCATCGGCAGCGCCGAGGAGGTTGCGCACTTCCCGGCGCGCGGCCGACGGCGCGTGCTCGAGCTGGCCGACCTGCTCGGGCTCGACGCCGTGGTGGCCGAGGCCACCGACCCCTTCTTCGCGCCAACGGCACGTGGGAAGGCGCTGCTGCAGGCGGTGCAGGGGCTCAAGCAGGAACTGCTGCTCCCGCACGGCCCGGACCAGCGGCTCGCGGCCGCCTCGTTCAACAACCATGGCGCCTTCTTCGGCGATGCCTTCGCCATCACCCTCCAGGGCGGCGGCCCGGCCCACACGGCGTGTGTCGCCCTCGGGGTGGAGCGCTGGCTGCTGGCCGTGCTCTGCGCGCATGGCACCGACCCCGACCGTTGGCCACCGATCCCGACTTCTCCCTTGGCCCTTCACGAGGACGCCTGACATGACCGCCACCTTCACTGCCGCCGCGCGCCTGTACGCGCGTCAT
>JANLSF010000537.1:0-7721 GCA_031362285.1 Gemmatimonadota bacterium
GCGCGCCCGGCCGAGCGGCGTGGGTCCCTAGGTCCCCCCGAACAGCACCCCGTATCGCATCTTCACGACCAGCCCATCGCCGGCGCTCGTCCCCGCCCAGCCGATGCCGACGTTCACCACCCGCGCGTCGTCGAACTGGTAGTCGAAGCCGGGATAGAACTGGTGCACCTGCTGGTCGCGCGGCAGCCAGTTCGTCACGTTGCCGGTGGAGCCGTAGTACTCGAGCGAGAGGTCGAGCTTCGAGTTCACCGAGTACGCGATCCGGGCGTTCGGCTCGAAGTCCCAGCCGTCGCTCGCGCCCGGCCCCTTGAGCGCGCGCCCGATCACCGGGTTCAGGTCCACCTGAAAGTCCCCGAACTTCTTCTCGATGATGGGGCGCACCTCGAGGGTGGTCGCATTCTCCTCGTAGTGCGCGTCCGGAAAGCCGACCTCCAGCGAGAGGCTCACGCCCACCGGCCAGTTCCACGACTCGGGCACCTTGGCCCGCGGGCGGACACGGTAGCCCACGATCTCGCCGAACGGGCCACCCTCATGGCGCGCGGTGACCAGGTAGGCGGCCAGCTCGAAGTCGTCGGTGAGGCCGCGCGTCAGCTCGAACGTCAGGTGGACCTGCCCCTGCGTGGGATAGAGCTGGCCGACCGCCACCTTGCTGCCGCGCGCCGTGTAGTTGAGGTGGGTTTCGAGGTTCCACATCCCCTTGGGGACGGTGGCGTACTCGTACACCTGCACCTCGAAGGCGTCCTGGGCGTGCAGGGTGGTCGGGCCACTGGCGACGGATGCGAGCGCGCCGAGGATCAGGGCGAGCGCTCTGGCGCGACGAACCGCGCTCTGGGCGCGGGGGCGATCCAGGCAGCGAGTGAAGGTCATGGAACCCTTACGCGCCAAGGCTCCGCTTCGTTTGGCGCTCGGGCCCCGTGGGCAGCGGCGCGGCCGCGCGGTCCAGCTCGCGCCGGAACACGGCCGCCGACGCCGGACACGCGCCGGCAAACTCCACGCTCGCCTTCACGCCGGCGGGGACGTCATCGCGCGTGACGCGAACGAACCCGAACCGGGGGAACCACGCCTCGGCCGTCTCGGTCAGCAGGACCAGCGATTGGGCGCCGCGAGCGCTGGCGTGCGCGAGGAGCGAGCGGACCAGCGCGTCGCCGATGCCGCGTCCGCGCCACGAGGCGTGCACCGCCGCTGATCGCAACAGCGCCCCGTCGGCGTACCGCTCGAGGCCGATCACGCCGACCACCAGGCCCTCGGCCTCGGCGACGAAGAAGTCGTCGAGATGTTCACGGGCGCCCGCGGTCGGCAGCTTCGAGTTGCGCAGCAACGCGTCGATCGCGGGCCAGTCGGCCTCGTGCGCGGGGCGGACGTTTGCCGCCCCGCGCTCCTCGGGCGCGCTCATGCACAGCATCCCGGCGCGCAGCAGGCGCTCGCCGCCGGCGTCGCACCCACGGTGACCACCGCCAGCTCGGGCTTGTCCGCCCGGATGAAGGCGGAGAACAGCTGTCCGTCCATGAGCGCGATGAGCCGCTCCTGGTCGCGAAGACCGGTGCCGGCGAGCATCGCGCGCGCCGCATCGGCATCGTACACGCGCGTCGGCTCCACCGACGCGTTCTCGAACCCCGCCTCGCCGAGGCGTCGCACGAATTCATCCTCGCTCAGCGCGCCGGCCACGCATCCTGCCCACAGCTCCATGTTCGCGCGCACCTCCTCGGGCGCGTCCCCCTTGACCACCACGTCGCTGACGGCGAAGCGCCCGCCCGGCTTGAGGACGCGGAACGCCTCGCGCAGCACCTGCCCCTTGTCGCCGGAGAGGTTGATCACGCAGTTGGAGATGATCACGTCCACCGAGGCGTCGGGGAGCGGGATGGCCTCGAGGTGTCCCTTCAGGAACTCGACGTTGGTGACGCCGGCCTCGGCCGCATTCCGGCGCGCGAGGGTGAGCATGTCATCGGTCATGTCCACGCCGTACGCCTTGCCGGTGGGCCCGACGCGCCGCGCGGAGAGGAGCACGTCGATGCCGCCGCCGGAGCCCAGGTCGAGGACCGTCTGGCCCGCGGAGAGTTCAGCCAGGGCGGTGGGGTTGCCGCATCCCAGCGAGGCCAGCACCGCGTTGCTCGGCAGTTCCGCCGTTTCACCGAGCGCGTAGAGGTTCGAGGTGATCGGGTCGGAGGCGGAATCTCCGCCACAGCAGCTGGTGCCGCAGGTGGCCGGAGCGGGGGTTCCCTCGAGCACGCGGCGCGCGGCGGCGCCGTACTTCTCGCGGACGATGTTGACGATCTCGGTCGTGGTGGGTGCGGTACTCATGGGGCATCTCCTGATATCAGAAAATCTTGATGGATTGAACGTATGCCGGTCGGCATTCGTCGCGACGGGTGCGTCAGCAGCAGCGTGGGCGGTACGCGCGCGCGGGGGCGTCGCCGCCAACCACCGCGAGCACGCGGTGACGGGTGGCGGAGCGAGGCAGCCGCGCAATCAGCAAGTCGTGCGCTTCGTCGATCGCCCCGGGGACGACCTGGTAGTAGGCCCAGCGGCCCTCGCGGCGATCGGCGACGAGGCCGGCATCCTTGAGGACCTTGAGGTGGAACGAGAGGCGGGATTGGGCCGCGTCGAGCAGGGCGGTGAGATCGCACACGCACCGCTCCCCCTCCCGCAGGAGGTCAAGGATGGCGAGCCTGGTCTCGTCGGACAGCGCGTGGAACAGCGCGGCCGCACGGGCGAGGTCGACGGGGAGGACGGGGGCAGCGGCAGTCATGGACGAAAGACTAAACAAGATTTCTTGATTAGTCAAGGGGCCCTCGACTTGGCGCAACCCGGGCCGTTCGGCGCTAGCCCTGCGGTCGAGGCGCCGGCTCGGGTGCGCTCGGCATCTCGGCCAGTCGCTTGAGGTTGGCGAGCCCCACGTCGAAGTCCCGGGTCAGCGTGCCTGGCACGTACAGTCCAAGCCAGCCGCCGAGCGGCCCGTAGCCCATGCGTGCCGACAGGGACCACGTGACGATCGTCCGATCGCCCGCGCGGTCGAGCAGGAACCGTCCCGTACTCGGCGGACCCACGCGCTCAAGCGTGAGGGTGTAGCCGATGCTGCGCGGCAGCTTGGTCGCGGCCACCGTCATCGAGCCATTGCCCTCGGTCCGGCTCTGCCAGCTTCCCGTGGCGCCAGTTCCCGTTTCCGGCCCCGAGTAGTTGACCGTCATGCCGGGGTCGCGACCGTTCCACGGGAACCACTGGGGCCATAGGCGCGGCGTGGCCACGAGCGGGTAGAGCACGCTCGGTGGCGCCTGGATGATGGTCGACCGGGTGACAGTGACCGTCTTGGGGAGGAATGCCCCGACGATCGCGAGGACGACGACGAGCGACAGGAGTCCAGCGAGGGTCTTCTTGAGCATGGGGCGAAGCGTGCCGAGGGCGGGGGAGTGCGAACGACGGACGACGACGGGCGAGGTCGCGGTGGCGCAGGCCGGCGGGCCCCGGCCACGACCATTGGACGATTCAGGGATGGGCTACGGTTCATGCGCCGCGCCCCATGGCGCGCTCGTGCATTCCTGCCAACTTTCCGGGCATGAGTGACTCGTCCATGTCCGACCGCGGCCTCGTGCGCGGACTCTCGATTCTTGGGTTGGCCCTCGTGATTGCCGCGGCCGTCACCGCCTGGGGGCTCGCGCAATTGCGCGGCTCTGGCGACGAACTGACGGTCACGGGCTCGTCGCGTCGCGCCGTCACGAGCGACCTCGTGGTGTGGCGCCTCACGGTGAGCGCCACCCGCCCCGGTCTGGCGGACGCGCTGCGCGACGTGAACGCGCAGGGCGTGCGCGTGCGCGCCTTCCTGCGCGCCCAGCAGGTCCCGGATTCGGCGGTGAGCGAGTCGCCGCTCACCACCGCCACCGTGAACGAGACCAGCAATGGCAACGAGACCGGGCGCGTCGCGGCCTACCGGCTCACGCAGGGATTCGTCGTCACGAGCCACGGCGTGGCGGCGATCACCGCCGTGGTGGGTCACGTGAGCGAGCTCGTGACGCAGGGCGTGCCGGTGGACTCGGATCGCCCGGAGTACCTGGTGACCAGGCTCCCCGAGCTGCGCATCGCGCTGCTTGCCGATGCGGTGAAGGACGCGCGGGTGCGCGCCGACCAGATCGCCGAGGCCGCGGGCGCGCGCGTGGGGCGAGTGAAGAACGTGCGCGTCGGGGTGTTCCAGGTGACGCGTCCCAACTCCATCGACGTCTCCGACTACGGCACCTACGACACCTCGTCGCGCGAGAAGGACGTCACGGCGGTCGTCCGCGTGACGTTTGCCTTCCGGTGAGCCGGCACCACCGCCGGCACGAGCGGCACCGGTTCGTGGAGCGGCGCGGGTGAGTGGTGCGGGCGAGGGACGCACGCACTATTTCGCCTACGGGTCGAACATGGACCCGGTCGGGATGGTTGAGCGCTGTCCGGGCGCGCGGCTCGTGGGCACCGTGCGCGTCGACGGGCACGCCTTCCGCATCAACGGCAACCACCACGCCACCATCCTGCCAGCGGCGGGGAAGGCGGTCTTCGGCGTGCTCTGGACGATCACCGCGGCGGACCAGGCGGCGCTGGACGAATACGAAGGGGTGGCGATCGCGCTCTACCGGCGGCACGTGGTGCGCGTGGTGCGACCCGACGGCGCGAGCGAGGACGCCCTCACCTACATGGCGCGGAACATCGAGCCCACCCGGACGCGGGCGCCGTACTTCGACCAACTCGTGGCCGCCGCCCGGCAGCACGGGCTCCCCGAGGAGTATCTCGACGAGATCGAGGGCTGGAAGCTCCAGGAGCCGTGAGCGCGCCGGAACAGGGGAACAGCGGAACACTGGAACACGCCGTCGGGTAGCCACGTGATGCGTCCTCCCCCCCATCGCGCGCCGTCCACGAGCGCCCGCTCCCTCCGGCCATGGCGAACGGTCGTGCTGGGGGTTGTCGTGGCCGCGGTCGCGGCTGGCTGTTCCACGAGCGCACCGACGGCGGTGCCCCCAGCGGCGCTCACGGATGCCGACGTGGACCTGCTCATCGCGGCGGCCGACCAGGTCGAGACGGTGATGGCGGATCCGGCGCTCGTCTCCCTCCTCGGGGTGACGGTGCCGTTCTCGGTGCGCATGGCGGCGCCGCCCCGCGCCCGCCCCGCGCCGACGTCGGCCGCCCGACTGCAGCTGTCGGCGCCCCGGACGGCGCGCTTCCTCGGCGACGCACCCGTCGACATGGGGTACCTGGGTGCGACGTTCGTGAGAGCCGGCGCCGTCTTCCGCCGCGACACCTCACGCCGCGATGCGCCAGCCAATGCCGTGCGCGTGCTCCTGTACCAGCGGCAGGCGGGCGCGTCGACCGCGACCGTGGTGGGGTGGGTGGACCTGGCGGACTCGGCCCGCGTGTCCGATCGCCGCGTGACGCTCGCGTCCATCGGCGCGCCCGGCTCGCCGAGCGTGGGCTCGGCGCGTGGTTCGGTACAGCGCATCGCGCAGGGGGCGGCAGGGTTCGGCCTGTACGACGTGCTGGGCGGCACGCTGGGCGCGGGGACGCGCCCGCTCGTGGTCTCCGACTCGTTCGTGGTCGACACGAGCACGAGCAGCGCGGGACGCGACGTGATCACCACGCGCATTCCGTCGGCGTCGGTCGTGGTTCGCTCGCAGACGCCGGCGGCGTTTGGCGCGTCCGCCGCCACGCAGCGGCTGGCGATCACGGTCGGCGCGCGCACGATGCGCGTCGAGGGCACGCGCTCGAACGCGGGAACGACCCTCACGTTCTACAACGGCAGCGAGGAACTCGGCACGGTCTCGTTGGCCAACTTGCCGAACCTCGGCGATGCGGCGCGCCTCTCGGTCGGCGGGGCGGTGGGCGACGTGGCCCGCCGCTGGATGAACGCCGCCGGACGGTTGCTCATGGTCACCCCCGCGGCGGCCGACCTCGCCCAGGCCACCGGCAACCTCGTCCAGCTCCTCGATCCCGTGATTCCGTAGGCACGCGTCGCGCCTACTGGTAGATGATCACGTAGGGGATCGGGACCAGCTTCCGGAGCACTTCGCTCGGCGACATGATCGGCTTGTCGTTCTTGTAGAACAGCTTGAAGCCGGCGTACTGCACCGGCTCGCGCCGGATGTGCCGCTGGTAGCTCCCGATCTTGAGCGGAGGCGAGCCGAAGCCATCCATCACCATCACGAGCTGCACGCGCGGGTCGAGCTTGATCTGCTTGAAGTGCGTGACCATCGGCCCCGTGAAGCGATGCACCAGCAGGATCTTGGGCGGCAGCTTCCTGGCCGTCACGTAGTCGCCGATCAGCTGCAGCGCCAGGTTGATGTCGCTCGCGTCGGTGGAGCCGATCTTCTTGCCCGGCACGATCCCCTTGGGAAGGTCGAATTCGGGGTCGAGTGCCAGGTGGACATACGGCTTGTCGAGGAAGGGGAGGAGGCGCTCGACCTCCGCCTTCACGTCGCCGTTTCCCACCTGGATGTCGAGGATGACCTGCCACTTCTTGCGCTCCGCCCAGCCGATGACGCGCTCGATCAGCGTGTCGCGCATGCGGGTGCGATAGAGCCCGCTCGGGCCCGGCTGGTCGCTGGCCACCGTGGCCACGAGTTCGAGGCCGGGGAGCACCTTGGTGGTGCTGTCGGCGGCCTGCCAGTCGGCGGCGGTGCGCTCGAGGCGCGCGATCATGGCGTCGACTTCGATCTCGCCGAGGATCCCCATGCGCTTCGACAGCGGGTTGCCGTAGTAGGTGACGATGCGGTGGCCCGGAAGCAGGGAGCCGGGGAGGGCGGCCGGCATGGGCGGCTGCACGTACGGCGGCTCGGTGTCGGGCTCCGCGGCCCGCGGGCCCTTTGGCTTGGCCGGGCGCTTCTTCGCGCCCCGTTTCGCGCCCCCCTTCGCCTTCGCGACCGCTCCCCCCTGGTCACCGACGGACTTGGCGCCCTCCTGCGGGGGCAACGCGGCACCGGCTGGCGCTCCGGGCACCAGCAGGGCAGCGGCGAGCAGGGCGAGCGGCAGGGAGCGGCGCATGGGCGTGGCTGGGGCAGGGTGGAAGGGCGGAGCGCGCGGGTTGCGGTCGGTGACGGCCCGCGTGGGGGCAAGGTAACGCGACCGGGCGCAACGCTCGGACCGCGCGTCCGAGTGGGACACGGGTGGCGGATCGGGTCGGTGCGCTCTTGTACCAGTGAGGCACGACCCGCGAGATTGCATGATGGCCATCGAACGTGCCGCCGTCATCGGCTCAGGTGTCATGGGTAGCGGAATCGCCGCCCACCTCGCAAACGCCGGGATACCGGTCGTCCTCCTCGACATCGTGCCCGCGGGTGCGACCGATCGCAACGTCCTGGCGGCGGGTGCCATCGAGCGGATGCGCACGCAGCAGCCGGCGCCGTTCATGCATCCGGGCGTGGCCGACCGGATCACGCCGGGCAACCTCGAGGATCACCTCGGGCTGCTGTCGGATCGCGACTGGATCATCGAGGCGGTGCTGGAGGACCTCGAGGTCAAGCGCGCGCTGTACCGGCGGGTGGAGGCGGTTCGCAAGGCGGGCTCCATCGTGTCGTCGAACACGAGCACGATTCCGCTCCGGTTGCTCGTCGCCGGCATGCCGAAGCCCTTCGCGGCCGACTTCTGCATCACGCACTTCTTCAATCCCCCGCGCTACATGCGGCTGCTCGACATCGTGGCCGGCGCGGCCACCCGGCCCGAGGTGATCGCGGCCGTCCGCCAGTGCGGCGACGTCCAGCTTGGCA
>JANLSF010000605.1:0-5865 GCA_031362285.1 Gemmatimonadota bacterium
TACTTGCTCGTGAGGCTGAGGGTCAGCAGGGTCCGTCCGTGATAGCCCCCCTCGAAGCAGATCACCACCGGGCGACCGGTGTGGCGCCGCGCGAGGTTGACGGCGTTCTCCACCGATTCAGCGCCGCTGTTGGCGAGCAGCGTCTTCTTGGGGAAGTCGCCGGGGGTCATCTCGTTGAGCAACTCGCAGAGGCGCACGTACGGCTCGTACGTGCCCACCAGCGCGCACAGGTGCACGAACCGCTCGGCCTGCTCCGTGATGGCGCGCACCACCGACGGCGGGCTGTGGCCCACGGCCAGCATGCCGATGCCACCCACGAGGTCGATGAAGGTGTTGCCGTCGACGTCGTGCACCAGTGCGCCACTCGCGCGCTCCACCACCACGTCGGTGGCCTTGGCGAGGCCGGCGGCCACCGCCTGGCTGCGGCGCGCAATCATGGCCTGGGCCCGGGGGCCGGGGATGGCCGTCTTGAGGTGGATCGCTCCCATCACGTGCTCCCTGTCAGTGAGGCCGCTCGGCGCCGCGCACGGCGTGCGCCGCGTCGAGGACGATGAGGACCGCGTAGTTGTCGCACACGGGATCGTCGAGGTGATTCGGCAGGAGGGCACGCACCACGAAGCCGGCGCCCAGCTGCATCGACAGCGTCGGGTCGTTGATGCGACCCGCCTGCAGCCCCTCGAGGTACTGCTCCGGCGTCAGCCGGTCCTTCACCGCGCCGAAGCCGCTCATCATCCCCGCCGTGACCTGACCGCGCAGCCCCAGCTCCCAGACCAGTTCCTGACGCGCGGCGTAGAGGGCGAGCGCCAGCCCTCGGCTGCGGTAGTCGGGGTGCACGCCGAGGTCGGCGCCGTAGAGCCAGTCGCCGGCGGGCTCGTGCGAGGTGAGCCATCCGCCCTGGATGATGTCGTCGAAGGTGTGGTGCGGATGGTCGAAGTCCATCTGCCGCCGGATCGTGCTCGTGGCGGCCACGACGCGCTCCGCGTCCTCGACGACGAACTGTCCCTCACCGAACAGCGCGAGGTGGTGCCGGTAGTGCGGCGCCTTGAACCGCTGCGCATCGGCGAGGGTCGGGAACACCGCGCGTTGCAGCGCTTCGAGGGCGTCGGCGTCGGCGACCGTGGTGGCGCGCACCACGAGCCCGGACGGGAGGCGGCGCCGGAAGCGCGCGACGGGAGGCGCCATGCGCGGCCCGGGAATCAGAAGCCGGAGAGCCGGGTGATCCGCCCGCGCGTGCCCACCGCCCAGCCGGCGCGCGGCGAGGCGAACCCCACCGACCAGTAGTTGCTGCTGTCGATCGGCACCCAGGTGGCGCCGTCGTCGCGCGTGTACGCCGACCCGGCCGGTCCCACGGCCACCACGGTCGGGCGCGCGGCGCCCGGCACGTACACGCCCCCCCACACGCCGCTCGCGAGCGGCGGCTTCGCGCGTGCCGTCCACGTGCGTCCGCCGTCGCTCGTCACCGCCGACTGCACGTCCCCCGCCGCGGCGGTGGTGCCACCGCCCAGCGCCATGCCGTGGCGCTCGTCCACGAAGGCCACCGACTGCGGGCCGGCGCCGGCGCGCGTGGTGAGGGGGAGGGTGTCCGCGCGCCAACTGCGGCCATGGTCGTGCGTGTGGAGCACGCGGCCGAACGCTGCCGTGCTGGCCACGATCCAGGCGTGGCCGCCGGGGCGCGACACGAGGCAGGTGCCGCTCGCGGCGAAGCTCCCCTCGGTGGGCTGCGCCGCGGGCAGCGCCGCCGCGCTCACGCGATCCCAGTGCGCGCCGCCGTCCACGGTGGTGAGGATCGCCACCTCGGTGTCGATCGCGTCGCCGATCACGACGCCGCGCTGCGCGTCCCAGAAGTCCAGGCAGTCGTAGAAGCCCTTCGGGTCTCGGTTGGTGAACTGCACCGACCAGCTCTGCCCGCCGTTGGTGGTCCTGTAGATGCGCGACTGCGGGCCGTTGCCGATGCTGAGCAACCAGGCCGTGTTCGCGCTCACCGCGTGCACGTCGCGGAACTGCAGCGAGTCGGCGCCGGGCACGCGTCCGCCCTGCCACGTGGCGCCGCCGTCCATCGTGCGGAGCCAGGTGCCCTGCGCGCCGCTCACCCAGGCCACGGTGTCGTTCACCGGGCTCACCGCGATCAGCAGCGCGGTGGTGCCGCTCACCTGCTCGGTGCGGACCACCGTCATCGGCGTCACGGGCTCGGCGCCGGGGGGCGTGCAGGCGGACGAGAGGAGCACGGCCGCGGAGGCGAGGGTCGCGAGGCGCATGGACGGAGTCACGGGGTGCGCGGCGCGCCCTACGGGGACTGCGTCATGCGCAGCACCGAGCGTCGCTCGTCCACGAGGGGATTCGGCACGTGGCCTTCCGGTCGCGAGTGGATGCCGAGCGCCACCTTGAGTGCCGTGATGACGCCCGCATCGCGCTCCTTCGACAGCGCCTCGGTGACCATCGGCATGGCCAGCGTGCGGCGCAGCGATCCGAGCGCGGCGGCGGCCTTGGCGCGCACCGCCGGCGAGGCGTCGTGCATGGCGTTGTGCAGCGTCACGAGCGCCTTGGGGGTGCCCATGCGGGCCAGGCCGTGCAGCGCCGCCAGCCGCACGCGCTCGTCGGCGTGCTGCGTCATCTCGATCACGTCGGCCTCGAGTTCGCGCCGCGCCCCCTTGCCGGCGAGGTCCACCGCGTTGCGGGCGACGAACCAGCGCTGGTCGTGCATGAGATGCCGGAGGTAGCTGGCCTCGATGCGCATGGTCAGGAGGGCGTTGAACAGCGCCGAGCGTTCCTTGCGGGAGTCGGTGGCGGTGAGCATGTCGAGGATGACCTCGACCGCGGGCGCGCCGATCCGGCGCGTGACGTCGATCGCGCGGCTGGCCATGTCGCCACCCGCGAGGACCTGCTTGCACAGCATCTCGAGCGTCATCGGGCGCGTGATGCGCCGCTCGAAGTGCACGTACATCTCGCGCAGGCGATCGTCGTTGGCCTTGTCGAGCCGGTCGGCCACGAACTCGAAGATCTCGAGCAACGCCGAGCGGTCGTCGAGGCGGATGATGTCGCCGAGCATGAGGAAGAGCTGCTCCAGCAGCGCCGCAACGTCGTCACGACCCGGCGTGTGCATGAAGCGCACGAACAGCTCGCTGAGCGTCCCCTCGTGCCGACGGACGGCGGCGAAGGCCAGGGTCGGGGTGCGATTCTCCGAGACCACCACCCGCCCCCAGTCCTCGGGCGTCAGCGACCGGGTGGGTCGTGGTTGGAACCGCGGGATCGCCGAGAAGGTGGGGATGATGCGATCGACCCCCACCAGTGACGCCCGGAGGGCGGCCTCGCCCTGTCCGGGCACCGGCACGGCGCCGATGGCGCGCGCCACGAGCAGCAGCTCGTCGGCGGTGGTCTTCCGTTCGATGTACACCGACGACAGGCCGTGTCCGTGGCACTGCGCCACGAAGTCGGCGACCCCGACGAACGCGTTGGGAACGTCGACGGAGTTGGCGCGCAGCAGCACGCCGTCGGTGGAGAGGTCCACGCCGCTGTCGTCCATGCCACCCAGCGCATCGAGGGTGGCCTGCAGCACCTCGGCGAGTGCGTCGTCCGACGGCTCGTGCATCGCGAGGTGCACCAGGTGAGCGAACTGTTCGGCGGCGGCAATGGCGGACGGCATACCGTCAATCTACCCGGGCGACGGGGCGATGGTGCCCCGCGGTCCGGCGCTGCCGGCCGGGGGAGGCCCGATGTGACCTGCGACATTGCGACGTGACTTGCGGGGCCCGAAACTATGCCGTTGCCTGGACGGGCCCGTCGAGTTGGCCGCCCGAGTGCGGCTGTCGCACCCCTCACCCCCTTCGTCGAGTCGTTCATGAAGCGCGTCCTTGCCCTGCTCCTGCCCGCGGCCCTGCTCGCCGCCTGTGCCGACGGTCCTGCCCCCTCGGCGCCGGACCGGGGTCTCGGGGTGCGGTCGGCGCAGCTCGCGGCGCCGTCGGGCGACGTGATTCCGGGCAAGTACATCGTGGTGTTCAAGACCGGCGTGCTGCGCACCAGCGACGCCACGAGCAGCTTCTCCTCGGCCGTCGCGGCCAAGGTGGAGCGCCGGTACGACCACGCCCTCAAGGGGGTGGCCCTCGGCCTCACGCCGTCGGAGCTCGCCGCGATGCGCGCCAACCCGATGGTCGCCTACGTCGAGCAGGACCGGACGGTGACGCTCTCGACCACGCAGTCCAACCCCGTGTGGGGGCTCGACCGCATCGACCAGCGCGCCCTGCCGCTCAGCGCGAGCTACACGTACAACGTGGACGGCACCGGCGTGACCGTGTACATCATCGACACCGGCATCAGCTTCACGCATACGCAGTATGCCGGGCGCGCGTTCACCGGCTTCGACGCCGTCACGAGCGGGGGCACGGCGGTTGACTGCGACGGGCACGGCTCGCACGTGTCGGGCACCGTGGGCGGAACCACCTACGGCGTGGCCAAGAACGTGCGGCTGGTGGCGGTGCGCGTGCTCGACTGCAATGGCTCCGGCAGCACGTCGGGGGTCATCGCCGGCATCAACTGGGTGACGGCCAACCGCGTCCTGCCGGCCGTGGCCAACATGAGCCTGGGCGGCGGCTTCTCGAGCGCGCTCAACACGGCGGTGGCGAACTCGGTCATCGCCGGCGTCACGTACGTGGTGGCGGCGGGGAACAGCGCCGCGAACGCCTGCAACGAGTCGCCGGCGAGCACCCCGACGGCGATCACGGTGGGCGCCACGTCGATCACCGACGGGTTCGCCTCGTTCTCCAACTTCGGCACCTGCGTCGACATCAATGCGCCCGGCGTCGGCGTCCTCTCGTCGTACATCGGCAGCACCACGGCCACCGCCACCCTGAGCGGCACCTCGATGGCGTCGCCCCACGTGGCCGGCGTGGCCGCGCTCTACCTGCAGGGCAACCCGTCGGCCACGCCGGCGCAGGTCGCCACCGCGCTCACGTCGAATGCCACCGTCGGCGCGATTCCGTCGGTGCCGACCGGCACGCCCAACCGGCTGCTCTATGCCGGGTTCATTGGCGCGGGGCCGGTCAACCAGCCGCCCACGGCCACGATCACGGCTCCGGCCAACGGCACCAGCGTGGTGACGGGGACCGCGGTGACGTTCACCGGCAGCGGGAGCGACCTGGAAGACGGCGCGCTGACCGGCGCCTCGTTGCAGTGGACGAGCAACATCAATGGCAACATCGGCAGCGGCACGTCGTTCACGAAGTCGAACCTGTCGGTGGGCACGCACACGATCACGCTCACCGCCACCGACGCGCAGCTGGCCACCGGCACGGCCACGCGCACCCTCACCGTCACGGCGACGCCGCCGGTCAACCTGCCTCCGGTGGCGATGTTCACGCTCAACTGCCCCACGCTTCGCTGCACGGCCGACGCGAGCGCATCCACTGATGACCAGGGGATCGTGTCGTACAGCTGGGTCTGGGGGAACGGCAAGGCGAAGACGGTGCTGACGCCGATCACGACCACGACGTACTACGCCGCGGCCGTGTACACCGTGTCGCTGACCGTCACGGACGCCGGCGGCCTCACCAACACCCTGACGAAGCAGATCGCCATTCCGACGGTGACCCCGCCGGTGAACCAGGCGCCGACGGCCGCGATCACGGCGCCGGCGAATGGCAGCAGCGCGGTGGCGGGCACCGTGGTGACGTTTGCCGGCAGCGGCAGTGACCCGGAAGACGGGGCGCTGAGTGGGACGTCGCTGCAGTGGACCAGCAACCTCGACGGCGCGATCGGCAGCGGGACGACGTTCACCAAGTCGAACCTGTCGGTGGGCACGCACACGATCACGCTCACCGCCACCGACGCCCAGCTGGCCACCGGCACGGCGACGCGCACGATCACGATCACGGC
>JANLSF010000607.1:0-1503 GCA_031362285.1 Gemmatimonadota bacterium
GCTCGAGCGGATCTTCGAGCCGTTCTTCACCACCAAGCCAATGGGGACCGGCACGGGGCTCGGGCTCGCCGTGGTGCACGGCGTGGTGGGCGCGCACGGCGGCGCCATCGCGGCGCGCAGCACGGTGGGCGAGGGATCGAGCTTCGAAGTGCTGCTGCCGGCCGTGACGACGCCGGTGTCGGTGGACGTGGTGTCGGACGAGCGGGCGCCGGAGCTGCGCGGCCTGCGCGTGCTGGTGGTGGACGACGAGCCGACGCTGGTGAACATCGCCATGCGGACGCTCACGCGCGCGGGGTGCGCCGTGCGTTGCGCCCTGGACGGCGCGTCGGCGCTCGAGGCGTTGCGCGAGGACCCGCGCGCCGTGGATGTGCTCGTCACCGACCTCACCATGCCCGGCATGTCCGGGCTCGAACTGGCCGTGGCCGCGTGTGAGCTGCGCGCCGACCTGCCGGTGCTGCTCGTGTCGGGCTACTCCGCCATGCTCACCGTGGACGAGGTGCAGGCGCACGGGGTCGCGGCCATCCTCGAGAAGCCGTACGCCCCGGACGAACTGGCGCGCGCCGTGTTCGCGGTTGCGGCGGGCGGGTCGCCGCAGGCTTCCTCGCACCGGTGACGTCGCCGGAGCGCTCCGCGCGCCCCGTCCCTGTTGCCTGAGCGACCCGGCGTCCAGATTCTGCCGGATGTCGCCTTCCGAGAAGCCCCGCCCATGACCACGACCCGCCGCACATTCGTGGCGACGACGGCCGCCGCCGCCGCGGCCGCCGCCCTCGGTCCCCGCGTGCTCGAGGCCACGCCTCGTCGGCTCGCCGCCCCCGACACCGATCCCTTCGCCGAGGACCTCGCCAACGAGGCGCTCGGCGCCGCGCGTGATGCGGGGGCCAGCTACACGGATGTGCGCATCGGACGCTATCGGCGCCAGTTCGTGGCGGCTCGCGAGCGGCAGGTGCAGACGGTGAGCGACACCGAGTCGTACGGCGTGGGGGTGCGGGTGCTGGTGCAGGGCAGCTGGGGGTTCGCGGCCACGAGCGAGATGAGCAAGGCCGGCGTGGTGGCGGCGGCGCGCGAGGCGGTGGTGATCGCCAAGGCGGCGCGCGCGGTGCAGCGGCGCCCGGTGGAGCTGGCTCCGGTCGCCGCCGTGAAGGGCAGCTGGATGACGCCGGTGACGCGCGACCCGATCGACGTGCCGATCGAGGAGAAGGTGGCGTTGCTCCTGGCGGCCAACGAGGCCGCGCTCAAGGTGCCCAAGGTGCGTTTCGCCAATGCGGGAATGGCGCTGCTGCGCGAGGTCAAGACGCTGGCCACGAGCGAGGGGACGCTCACGACGCAGACGTTCATCCGGGTGGGACCGTCGTTCAGCGCCACCGCGATCGCCGACGGCGAGTTCCAGCAGTACAACGAGGAACTTGCTCCGCGCGGATCCGGATGGGAGTACATCGAGCAGCTCGACATGGCGGGGAACGCCGCGAAGTGGGCGGGGTTGGCCGCCGAGAAGCTGGGCGCAAG
>JANLSF010000367.1:0-3837 GCA_031362285.1 Gemmatimonadota bacterium
GGGAGTCTCGAACGGCGAGCGGGTCCCCACCGGGGTGGTCGGCGTGCCCGGCACGATGGTCGCATCGGCGGGGACCACCGGACGGGCCGGGGGTGCGAGCGGCGCCGTGACGGCGGCGGCGACGGCGGCCTGTTGCCCTCCGGCGAGCGACGGGAGCCCCGCGATCACGGCGCCACCCAGCGCACCAGCGGCACCCGCCAGCAGGTCGCGCCGAGTCAGCGCGGCGGGATCAGCTGCGGCGCCGCGGGGCGCATCGGTCACGCGATCAGTCGGCATCTGGTGCGATCACTCGCTCTTGCGCCCGATCACGGGCGGTTGGGGGACGACGGCGCCCTTCAGGTTTGGACGCGGCAACAGGCTCGGCGGACGATACGCCTTGTGTCCCTTGGTGTCGTACGGCACGTCCATCGGCGCTCCGCCCATGGGCCAGTCGGATTCCTTCCCGGGCGAGTCCACGCGCGGGTGCTGGTTGATGAACGCGGCGAGATCGAAGGCCTCCTGCGGCGTCAGCGACCCCGGATTCGACTGCGGCATGTTGTGCTGGATGAAGCTGGCGGCCCGCTCCTCGCGGTTCATGGAAGCGCCCACGGCGTACGACTTCGCGCCCCACAGCGAGGGAATGGGGCCGTTGCCCGCCCCTTCGGGGCCATGGCAGGTGACGCAGGTCTTGGCGGCGTACAGCGCCTCCCCGCGCTTGGCGTCGCCCACCAGGGTGTCCTTCATCGAGATCAGTCCGTCGGCGCCGGCGATCTTGGCGCCCACCGGGACGTCCTTGGAGATGAAGTACAGGTAGGCGAGGATGTCGGTCATCTCGCGCGAACCCACCGGAATCGCGTTGCCCGCGAGCGAGCGGGTGAAGCAGTAGTTCACGCGGTCGGCGAGCGAGATGACGGCCCCGGTCCGCGCCATGTACTTGGGAAAGCGCGCGTGCGAGCCGGCGAGCGGCGCCGCGGTGAGCTTGATGCCGTCATCCTGGTGGCAGGAGGTGCAGCGCAGGCTCCCCGTGGCATAGGTCGGCAGGCTCTCGGGCGTGAAGCGCAGCAGGTACAGTCCGCGCTTGATCGACGCCCCCATCGAGTCGGTCGGGATGTCGGCTTCGCGGTGCGGCTTCCACGCCGCCTCGTTGAACGCCATGGGCTCGGCCTTGGCCGCCGTCTTCTCCGGTGGAGCGGACTTGGGCGTACACGCCGCGATCCAGGGGGCCGTCGCCCCCGCGACCAGCAACGCCAATGTGCGCATCGACCGCATGGCTCTCGTCCTCTCGATCACTGGGAATCCAGGCCGCCGCGGGCTCCGCCGGGCGACCCTGCCGCAGGCGTAAAGTACGGCCGCCGCGGGCACGGCGTCAGGCGGAAAGCCCGCGCGGAGGCGTCAGGGAAAGGGGGCGCGCAGGGCGCATCGCGCAGGCCTAGTACCCGGCCGCGTGGCCGTCCTTGCGCGGATCCGAGCCGGCCGCCCACCCCTTCTTCAACTTCACGACCGCCTGCGCGCCGCCGAAGCCGATCTCGCGCTCGTCGATGACCTCATGCCCCATCGCCTTGAGCGCGGCGCGCACGCCGTCGCCCACCGGCGCCTCGATCGCCACGCGCAGCCCGCTCATGTGCCGGAACCGGGCCGCATCGATCGCCTGCTGCACGTCCATGCCGAAGACGAGCATGTTGAGCAGCACCTGCACGTGCCCCTGTGATTGCATGGCGCCGCCCATGACGCCGTAGCTCATGAACGGCACCTCCGTGGCGCCCTCGGTGCGCGTCACGAAGGCGGGAATGAGCGTGTGAAACGGTCGCTTCCCCGGCGCCACCGTGTTGGGGAGCCCGGGCGCGAGGGTGAACCCCGCCCCCCGGTTGTGCAGCGCGAACCCGGTGCCCGGCACCACCACGCCCGAGCCGAAGGCGTCGTAGTTCGAGTTGATGAAGCTCACCATGTTGCCGTCACGATCGGCCACGGACAGGTAGATCGTCTCGCTCTTCGTCTGCGCGAGCCCGGGCTCGGTGCGCGCCATGGCCTTCTGCGCGTTCAGGTGGCTGCGGCGCTCGGTGATGAAGGCGTCCTGCAGCATCCGCTCGGCCGGCATGTCGAGGTGATCGGCGTCCCCCACGAACCGTGCGAGGTCGGCGTAGGCGAGCTTCTTGGCCTCGATCAGGTGGTGCAGGTAGGCCGGCGAGTTGTGCCCCATGGCCTTGAGGTCGTAGGGCTCGAGGATGCGCAGCATCTCGAGCGCACCGACCCCCTGGTTGGGCGGCGGGAGCTCCCACAGGCGATATCCCTTGAAGGGGACCGAGAGCGGCGTCACCCACGTGGGCTTGTTCCGCTTCAAGTCATCGAGCGTGACGAAGCCGCCCTGCGCCTTGATCCCCGCCACGAGCGTCTGCCCGAGCGCGCCGCCATACAGGGTGGCCGGCCCCTCCTTCGCGATCATGCGCAGGGTGCGCGCGTAATCCGGATTGGTGAACCACTGCCCCGCCACGGGCGCCTTGCCGCCGGGGAGGAAGGTGGACGCCGCGCCCGGGTCCTTGGCCAGCACCTCCACCTCGTCCTGCCAGTCGGCGGCGATGATCGGCGTCACCGGAAAGCCGCGCTCCGCGTAGCCGATCGCCGGTTCGAGCAATCGGGCGAGCGGTTGCGTGCCATGCGCGCGGGCCAGTTCGGCCCATCCGGCCAGCGCCCCCGGCACCGTCACCGTCTCGATGCCTCGGCCCGGCATGGTCGAGCGCCCGCGCTTGAGCAGCTCGTCCCGCGTCATCAGCGCCCCAGCGCGCCCGGCCGAGTTGAGGGCGACGAGCATCTGCTCCTTGGCGAGCCAGACGATGGCGAACATGTCGCCGCCGATGCCGGTCATGTGCGGCTCCACCACGCTCAGCACCGCCGCAGCGGCGATGGCGGCGTCCACCGCATTGCCCCCGCGCTTGAGCACGTCGAGGCCGGCGCTCGAGGCGAGCGGCTGGCTCGTGGCGACGACGCCGTTCGGCGCGTAGACGGTGGATCGGCCGGCCATGGACGGAGCGCGCTGGGCGCCAAGGGCGGGCACGGCCAGCGGGAACAGCAGGGCGGCCGCGCGGGCCGGGAGCGAGCAAGTGGAACGCATCGTGATTTCCGGGGCGGAGGTGCGCCAAAAGTGGCGCACCCGCACCGGTTGCGCCATGCACCCGTCAGAGTCCCAGGTCGCTCAGCCCCGGGTGATCGGCCGGCCGCGGGCCCTGCGCCCACCGGAACTTCCGCTCCGACTCGGCGATCGGCACGTCGTTGATGCTCGCGTGCCGTTCGGCCATGTAGCCTTGCGCGTCGAACTGCCAGTTCTCGTTGCCGTGCGCGCGGAACCACTGGCCCGCAGCGTCATGCCACTCGTACACGAACCGCACCGCGATCAGGTTACCGTCTTGCGCCCACAGCTCCTTGATCAGGCGGTACTCGAGTTCCCGCACCCATTTCGCCTCGAGGAAAGCCACGATCTCGGCCCGTCCCTGCGGAAACGAACTGCGGTTTCGCCAGCGACTGTCCGGCGCGTAGGCCAGCGACACACGGCGGGGGTCGCGGCAGTTCCAGGCGTCTTCTGCCAAGCGCACTTTCCGCATGGCGGTTTCCCGGGTGAATGGTGGCAGGGGCGGGCGGGGCGCTTCCGGCTCTGTCGTCATGGGTCGAAGTCCGAGGGAGAATGCAGGGACCGGGATGATCCCTGCTACGGGATCCGGGCAACCGATCAGGCGGCAAGCCGCTGGCTTGCCTTGGGGAAGTCGATATCGGTCCGGGCCACGTTGTTGACGTAGTTGGTCAGCACGTTGAGCGCGACGTTGACCACGATCTCGATCGTGCCGGCTTCGTCGAAGCCTGCGGCACGCA
>JANLSF010000645.1:0-2587 GCA_031362285.1 Gemmatimonadota bacterium
GAGGCGCTTGCCGTCGGGCGCGGGCGCCGGATCAATGGGCCCGGTGGTGAGCAGCGGCAACTCGTACCCCTCGAGGTACACGTGGTGGCTCATGCCGGTGAGCTGCGGGTACCTATGGGACCACTGGGCGTGCAGCGGCGCGGAGGCGATCAGCGCCAACAGGAGGGCGCGGATGGCACGTGTCATGAGGGGCATCAGGTCGGAGTGGGGGCGATCACGCGCACCAACATGACGCGATGGCGCGCGCTTCGCCACGGCGTCCGCCCCCGTGCCGGCTCAGCGCACCACGGGCAGCACCGCCCCGTGCCGGCTCAGCGCGCGACGGTCACCACTCCCGCCGCCTGCAGCGCGCGCAGGTACTCCACCACGATCTCGAGCGACACCGGGCCGTACTCGCCGCTCACGAGGTCCCGAATCTCCTGCGCCGTGCGCTTGCCGTTCACGAAGTTGAGCGTTTCGTACGTGTACTCGGCCCCGGCGCCGCGCAGCCCCTGATACTCCGTGAGCCTCGGCACCGGGCCCCGGTAGTGGTCCTGGAAGTAGTCGTAGCCCACGAACAACGTCATCGGGCCCGTGACGGTGGGCGACCGGCTGAACACGAGCGCGCCATCACCGGTGGCAGGTGCGGGCACCGGGAGCGGGCCGAGCGTCGCTTCGAGTTGGCGGAAGAAGGCATCCGCGTCGCGGCGGGTCGAGTCGGGGATGGGCGCAAAGGCGGCGATCGACGCGAAGGCGCCGCGCTCGTTGGCCAGGTGCGTGCGGACCAGGGCGCCGCGCTCCGCGGCCGAGAGCAGCGCGCCGCGCTCAACCACCAGGCTCGAGCGCCGGAAGGCGGCGCCTTTCATCTGCGTCCAGAGCGTGGGCACGTCGGCGGACGACAGGTTTACCACATACCACGCCGTGGCCGCCCCAATGAACGCCGCACGCTGCAGCTTGGTGGCGTCGATGTTCGCCGCAGCGTCGAAGTTCGTGTGGATGTATCGATCGGGCCAGTCGTTCAGGTAGACCACCGGAATGCGGAACGAGCCCTCGGCGTACACGACGTTGTCGCTCCCGAGCGTGAAGTCCGCCATGGTGGCCAGCAACGCTTCCTTCCCTCCCTCGGGAGAGACCACCGGGTGGCGGCCACCCTCGCCGGACGCATGGCGATCCGATTCCGCGTTCAGGTAGGCGCCGAACGCCTGGCCCACGTCGTAGGTGAAGCTCGGGAGGCTCAGCGGCCCGCGGGTGACGTGGAAGATGGCCTTCGTCACCGGGCCACCGCCCACCATGTCCATCTGGATCGCGGCCCGGAAGTGCGCACGGAGGTCGGCGCGATAGTGGAAGAGCGCCATCGTGGCCTCGATCTCCGCCGGCCAGATGAAGCGGATGGTCCGCGCAGGGCGCGCGAGCCGGCCGCTCTGGATGAGCGCCTGCAACGTGCGGGCGACCTCGAGGATCGTCGCGCAGCCGCTGGCGTTGTCGTTGGCGCCGGGGCGCTGATGGTCGAGGTGGCAGCTCAACACCACTTCGTCGGCCGAGAGCACCGGGTCGGATCCCTTGATGATCGCGGTCACCACCCGGTACTGCCCCGCGTGGCGGACGGCGTGCACCGTGGCGCGCAGGGTGACCGGCTCGCCGGCGGCAAGCCGAGCGCGCAGTGCGCGCGCCGATTTGAGCGAGAGCATGAAGGCGAACGTCTTGCGCGCGGCGTACGAGTCGAGGTGTCCCCAGCGGATCAGGTTGTCGTCTTCCCCCCACCAGGCCGTCTTCTGGTTCTGGGCGTAGCTCACCAGTCCGGCCGCGCCGTACTTGTCCACCGCGAGCGGCGCCGCCGCGCCCGGCTGTGCCGACACGAGCACCAGCTTGCCACGCACGTCCTTGCCCGCGTAGTCGCTCTCGGCGGTGCCGGCGCCCACGTCCACCAGGCGTGCCGTCACGCTCCCGCTGTCGCTATCCTCGGCCAGCACCACGGGGATGTCCTCGAAGCTCGCGAGGCGCTGCACGTCAATCGTCTTCGTGCCGTCGCGGCGCACCTCCCACAGCTCGGCGAATTCGGGGTCCCAGGCCGGCCGCGACTTCTCGGTGCCGTACATGATGCGCCCATCAGTCGGGATCTCGATCACCGAGATGCCGGCGAGCCCGTGGCGGGCGAGCTCGGAGGCGATGTAGTCGGAGGCGATGCGGAAGGTGCGGGATCCGCGCGGGCGGTTGAGCTGCGAGAGGAACTCGACCGTGCGCTTGGCTGCGGCGCCGGAAAGTTCGTTGTCGAGTGAGGCGACCGTGGCTTCGCCGATGAGCGGCACCGGGGTGACGATCTGCGCGGCGACGGTGCCGGGAGTAAGGAACAGGGCGAGGGCGAAGGAGCAGGCGCAATTGCGCATCGCGTGGGGAGGCAGTGAGGGCAGGCGGTGTGCGTGTGACGGGCCGGTAGTCACCCGCGAGCGTCGCTTCGTTGTCGTGCGGTAGATCTCTTGGCGTCAACCCGAGCGCGGCGGGGTAGGGGCCGTCACGCGTGTCTGACGAATATTGGTGTCAGCGCCCCATCCCCACCACGCTCCGCACATACCCCGCATACCCCGTCCGCCACCGCTCCACCTTGTCCAGC
>JANLSF010000677.1:0-2007 GCA_031362285.1 Gemmatimonadota bacterium
GGCGGCTCACCGTCGCTCCGCCCCACCCTGCGCGACGTGGCCAAGCTGGTGCAGGATCCCTCGGGCGGCGGCTCGGTGTACGACAACTGGCGGAAGCGCGCCGCGCTGGCCGCCGACTCGCTCGAGCCCGCGATGGGCGACCCGGGCGGTGGCTCCGACTTCGCCGGATTCTACAACCACCTGGGCATCCCGATCTCCGACTGGGGCTTTGGCGGCAGCGGGAGCGGCATCTATCACTCGGCCTACGACACGCATGCCTTCATGTCGCGGTTCGGTGACACGTCGTTCGTGTATCACGCCGCGGCCGCGAGCATCGGCGCGGCCATGATGTTGCGGCTCGGGCAGGCGGACCTTCACCCGTACGACTACGTGGAGTTTGCGCGCACCATGCGCCGCTACTACGGCCCCATTGATCGCGGATTTGCGGCGAAGAAGTGGACGAGTGCTGGCGGCGCGGCCACGGCGGGACTCGCGGCCGCCGTCACCCGGTTCGAGCAGGCGGCGCAGGCTTGGGGCCGGGCCCGCGACTCGGTGTTGGCGGCGGGGCGGCCGGCCAGCGCCACGCTCGCGACCACGAACGCGCGGCTGCGGGAGGTCGAGAAGGCACTCACGCGCGCCGAGGGGCTGGTGGGGCGGCCGTGGTACCGGAACCTGATCTACGTGGCCGACGTGGATAACGGGTACGCCAACATGGTGTTCCCGAGCGTGAACGAGGCCATCCGCGCGGCCGACGAGGCCCGCACTCGACGGGAACTTGCCGACCTGGTGCAGCGGTTCGATGCGGCGGCGGGGAAGCTGGGCGAGGCGCGCTCGGCGCTCGGCGTCCGGTAGATGGATGCGTCCAAGCGGGGCGACGAGCCGGACCACGAAGTCGCGCACCCTTTCCGTCAGATCCTGACGTAGCCTGAGTTAACGAGAAGGCCAACGCCACGATCGCCAACCTCGCCGGCCGGCGCCACACCACGGCGCCAGTCTGCATTGTGGCGGGTCACTTCTCCGAGTCGGCCGCCGAGGAATTCACTCTCGTGGTGCGCGACAAGTGCCGAGAAACGCTCTTCGACGAGCGCATGGACGGAGCTCGGCACAGGTATCAGCTCGTCGATGTCGGGAATGTGGCTCGGTTCTCGGTCTCGTCCGCGCGAGTGTAGAACTCCGCTTACTGTGCGGAATGGGGACAGATCAGCGTGCTCCCCACAATCGCGACGGATGATGCTGACGCGCTCGAAGCGGGATGTCAGCACGCACTCGGTACCGTAGCGCCGTCTCGGCACCAGCCGCGGCCTGGCGCGAGCAGCGCTCTGCCACCGGACCACGACGCGCCGAATCCGAAGAAAGCCGACACAGCTCACTTGGAGAGCCAAGTGCCTCGTCAGGGACTCGCTCGAACTGTGCCGCGGCTTGGTGCGCCCGGGATTTCGCGAATGAGCGGCCTGGCCAGCGGCCCCTCCAACCGCGCCAGCACACTTGCACCCGGCGACACGCCGACATCTAGCCTCGCGTGCAATACACCGCGAATGTAGACGCGTACGGAGGTACTGCCAGCCTCGGCCCCTTGCCATTGAAAGGAGACTTCACTCGGTGACTTGATCGGAGCAAAGTACTCGTCGAAGGTGAACCTCGCGTGGTTCAAGAACGGAGGCTGTGTCGCCTGGACTTCCCATTCGGGCAGTCCCGCGGAAGCGACATGATTGTACAACCACACGTCTGCGACGATTCCCTGATCTGACGCGAGGTACGCATACGCAACTCGTCCGTCATCCTCTACCCAGGCCCGCAGGCCAAACGGACGCTCAATCGAGAAGCTCATGAGCTGTGTACCCTCTGAACCTTCGCCGAGTCCACTAGTCTCCTGTGTCATCGAGGCGCAGGGTGCGCTCGGCGTCCGGTAGATCGACGAGACGAGGTGGGGCAGCCAGCCAGACCACAAGATCGCGAACTCGGCCAGAGTCACCTGTGGACTTGCCCCGATTTGGTGGACACGTGACTCAGGCCGCGGCGGCCTGATCC
>JANLSF010000698.1:0-3519 GCA_031362285.1 Gemmatimonadota bacterium
GTTCGATTCGGGCGAGGCGGACAGCTTCCTGTACTACGTGATGCCGTTCATTGACGGCGAGACGCTCCGGTCAAAGCTCGACCGCGAGACGCAGTTGGGCGTGGACGAAGCGGTGAAGATCGCCACCGAGGTGGCCGACGCCCTCGAATACGCGCACCAGCACGGCGTCATCCACCGCGACATCAAGCCGGAGAACATCCTGCTGGCCAATGCCCGCCCGATGGTGGCCGACTTCGGCATCGCGCTGGCGGTGAGCGCGGCCGCGGGCGGGCGGATGACCGAGACGGGACTCTCGCTCGGCACGCCGCACTACATGAGTCCTGAGCAGGCCACGGCCGAGAAGGAGATCTCCGCGCGGTCCGACGTCTACTCGCTCGGGTCGGTGCTCTTCGAGATGCTGGCCGGAGAGCCCCCGCACATGGGGAACTCGGCGCAGCAGATCATCATGAAGATCATCGCCGACACGCCGCGCCCGGTGACGGAGCTGCGGAAGTCGGTGCCGCCGAACGTGGCGGCGGCAGTGGCCAAGGCGCTGGAGAAGCTGCCGGCGGACCGGTTCGAGAGCGCGCGGCGGTTCCAGGAGGCGCTGGTGAATCCGGCGTACGCGTCGCCGGCGGCCGCAGCGGCGACCGCGGCCGCGACGGCGATCGCCGCCGGTGAGCAGCGGCGCCGTGGCGTGGTGGCTGCCGCCGGTTGGGGGGTGGCCGCCGTCGCGACCGTGGCGTTCGCGTGGAGCTGGTTCGCCGGGTCGCGTGCCACGCCCGAGCCCAGCACTCGCTTCGCCCTCTCGCTTGGGAACGAGGCGTCGGCCAATCCCTTTGTCAACATCTCCCCCGATGGCCGCCAAGTGCTGCAGGGCGCAAGCGCCGGGCTGAGCATTCGCGACCTGAGCTCACTCGTGCCGAAGGTGCTCCCCAGACTCAGGAACACCGGCGCCAGGGTTTCTCCCGATGGGCGCTGGCTGGCGTACTTCGACTCCCCATTCGTTCGCAAGGTGCCGATCGAGGGTGGCGCTTCGACCGAGGTCGGCCGGTGTGGCGCCGGGCTCGATTGGCTGGACGCAAACACCATCGTCTGCCAGGGGCCGAACAGCGGCCTCGCGCGCGTGCCGAGCGTCGGCGGGGCCGTCGAGATACTCACCACGCCCGACACCGCGACGGGCGAGATCGGTCACTGGTCGCCCACGTCACTGCCGGGCGGCCGCGCGGTGCTCTTCACGAGCTATCGCCGCCCGGTCTCGCGCGTGGAGGCGATCGACCTCGAGAGCCGGATGCGCGTCGTGATCGCCGAGAACGGCGTGCGCCCGATCTACGCGCGATCCGGGCACGTGCTCTTCGTCCGCGACAATGCGCTGTTCGCGATCCGGTTCGATCCGGTGAAGCTGCGCACCGAGGGCGCGCCGGTGCTGATGCTCGACGACATCGTGGCTCGGCCGAGCGACGCGCAGGCCGCGATCTCGATTTCCGACAACGGTACGCTGGCGGTGTTGCGCCAGTCGGAGTACGCGGTGGACACACGCGTGGTCTGGGTCACCCGGGACGGACGGGAGTCGCCGGCGATTCCGTCGGCGGGCGCGTTCCGCACGCCGCGCCTGTCGCCCGACCAGAGTCGCATCCTCGTCTCGGTCGGAAGCGATGGCGCCGTCCGGAACCTGTGGATGTACGACCTGCGGCGCGAGCTGCTGACGCAGGTCACGCGCAGCTCGGCCTCCGCCTTCTCTGGCATCTGGACCCCGGATGGGCGCCAGGTGGTGTTCACCAACGAGACGCCTTCATACGACGTCTACCGGATGGCGATTGACGGGAGTGGCATACCGACTGCCGTCGTCTCGAACACCCACGACAAGTTCCCGGTGTCGGTGTCCCCGGACGGCACCGAACTCGCGTACTACGTCCAAGCGGTGTTCGGCAACAGGATCCGCGTGGCGCCGCTCGCGGGATCGGGACCCGGCCGGTACATCGGCGATACCGCCGCCGCCTTGGGTGGGGGAACGTTCTCGCCGGATGGACGATGGCTTGCGGTCATCGGCCCGGGGTCCGCGCCGGGCGGGAACTCCATCCGTCTGTACCGGTCCGATGGCACTCCGGGTCTTCTTCAGGTGACGGCCGGCGACAGCGAAGACTCGTGGACGCGCTGGACCCGCAGCGGCCGCGAACTGGTGTTCCGCCGCGGTACCGCGGTGTACGCCGTGGACGTGAACCTTTCCGCCGGTCAAGTCGGAAAGCCGCACAAGCTGTTCGACGGCGCCTATCCCGCGATCCTCGGCTTTGACGCCGCGCCCGACGGCAACCGGTTCCTGCTCGTAAAGACCGTGGACCGCCCGGGCACGCTGCCCCTGCTCGTGATCACGAACTTCTTCGACGAACTCCGGAAAAAGGTGGGCAAGTGAGCAGCTCCGTGACTCGCGCCTTCGTGCTGGTTGTCGGCCTTGCGGCCAGCGGTGCTACCGCCCCCGCACTCGCCCAGGACCCCAAGACCGATCCGCGCCCCGCTCCGGCGCGCGCCGAAGGCGAGGGTCCCTTCGACCGGCTCACCATCCGCAACGCGACGCTGATTGACGGCACCGGCGCGCCGCCGCGCGGCCCCGTGGACATCGTCGTCGAGCGGAACCGGATCATCTCCATCACCACCGTGGGCGCCACCGCCGGTGACATGAAGCCCGCCGAACGACCGAAGAGCGGGGGGCGGGAGCTCGACGCCACGGGCATGTTCGTGCTGCCGGGCTTCGTTGACCTCCACGTCCACTCCGGCGATACCCCCAAGACGCCCGAAGCCGAATACGTCTACAAGCTCTGGATGGCGCACGGCATCACCACGGCCCGCGGCGTGCCGTTCGCATCGCCCGTGTGGTCGGCCAGCGAGAAGGCGCGCAGCGCCCGCAACGAGATCACGGCGCCGCGGATGTTCAACTACCGGCTGCCGTTCGACGAGTGGGACGGCTACATCGAGACGCCAGAGAAGGCGCGCGAGTGGGTGCGGACGGCGGCCAAGACGGGCATCGATGGCTTGAAGCTCACGGCGTATCCGCCCGAGATCATGGCGGCGCTCATTGACGAGGCGAAGAAGCTGGGCTTGGGCACCACGGCGCACCTCGCGCAGACCGGCGTTGCCAACATGAACGCGCTCGACGCCGCTCGGCTCGGCCTCGGCACCGTCACGCACTTCTACGGCATCTTCGAGGCGCTCTACGACGGACACGACGTGCAGCCGTATCCGGCGGGCTACAACTCTGCGGACGAGCAGTGGCGCTTCGGCCAGGTCGCGCGGCAGTGGAACCTGATCCACAAGCAGGGGAGCCCCGAGTGGAAGGCGCTGCTGGCGGAGTTCAGGAAGCTGAACGTGACGCTCGATCCGACGATGACCGCGTATCTGGCGGGGCGGAACGTGATGTATCGCGCCAATGCCGACTGGCACGAGAAGTACACGCTGCCGTCGCTCTGGGACTTCTACCAGCCCAATCGCACCAACCACGGCGCCTATTTCTTCGACTGGACGAGCTTCGACGAAGTGGCGTGGCGC
>JANLSF010000737.1:0-6397 GCA_031362285.1 Gemmatimonadota bacterium
GCCGTCGTGGCCTCGGTGGCGTGGCTGCTCGCCGACCTCGGCGCGGGTGCCTCGATCGGCATCGCCGGCCTCGCCACGCGCAACCTCGTGAGTCACTCGATCATCTGCCTCGGGCTCGCGATGATGGTGAGCGCCTTGCGACGCTCGATCGACGCCCTCGACGCCGCCTTCGAGCGCGAGCGGCGGATGGCGCGGCACGATCCCCTCACCGGGTTGCTCAACGCCCGGGTGTTCCGTGAGGCGGTCACGACCGAACTGGCGCGCATGGGACGCACCGGGGAGCCGCTCACCGTGGCGTATGTCGACGCGGACGGCTTCAAGGCGGTGAACGATTCGCGTGGGCACCGCGAGGGGGACCGCGTGCTGAGTGCGGTGGCCACCACGCTGCTGCGCGTGCAGCGCCGCACGGACACGGTGGCGCGTCTCGGCGGCGACGAGTTCGCGGTCCTCATGCCGGGGACCACGCGTGACGAGGCCATCGTCGCACTCGCCAAGGTGCGAACGGCGCTGGCCGCGGCCATGGCGCAGGGGGGGTGGCGCGTGACGTTCAGCGTGGGGGCCTCGGCGGTGGCGGCGAGCCACGCGACCGATGTCACCGTGATGCCGCCGTCGGCCGAGGGGCTGATCGCCGACGCGGACATGGCGATGTTCATCGCCAAGCGGCGGGGCGGCGACAGCGTCGAGGTACGCATGCACACGGCGGGCTCGCAGGGCGAGTTGTTCCCGCCCGTGCATGGCCGAGCGATGGCGGCGCGGATGGACGGCGCGGCGTGACGCGGCACGGTCGGCTGACGGTGGGTCGCTCGGCGGTTACGCTTCGGTGATGAGCGCTCCCGCACCCCGTCGGGCTCCCTGGCAGTACGCCCTGTGCGCCGTGTTCGCGGCGGCGGCGGCGGCCGATGCGTCACTCCTCGGTTCGTGGGTGCTGGGCCGAACCACGGAGCCGGCCGGGATCGTGGCGTGGCACGTGGTGACGATGGCCACGGCGATCACGAGCCTGGTGGCGATCTGGCGCCGGCGCGACTGGGCGCCCTACGCGGTGGCGGCGTGGGGAGTGGCGAACACGACGCTGGTGCTGGCCGTGCCGTTCCTGGTGAGCGTGGAGCCGGACAGTGTACGGGGGATCTGGCTTGGGGCCGGCGTGGTGGGCGTGCTGGCGACGGTCTGTATCTGGGTCGTGAACCGGATGCTGACGCGCCCGTAGGGCGCTCGCCCCGCACTCGACCAATCGCAAGCGGCGGTCGCGCGCATTCCGCACGGGCAGGTGGCCCGGCGGGTCATCCTGCCGTCGCTTGACTTTCGGCTTTTGTTCGGTATCCTTTCCCCCCCGCGCGTGAATCCGGGCCGCGCGGGGTCAGGACCTGTTCTCTCGTTCCACGGCGGCGCACGGCGGCCGCCCGCCATGTCGTCACTCGCGCTCCTCCGCCAGCAGCTGGCCACGGTTGTCGCTCCCGAGCGGCCCGCGGCCCCCGGCCTCTCCACGGGAGTCCCGGCGCTCGATGCCCTGCTCCTCGCGGGCGGGCTCCCGCGCGGGCGCCTCACCGAACTGGTGGGGACGACCGGGAGCGGACGCACCACGGTGCTGCGCCGCCTCGTGGCCACGACCGTCGCACAGGGGGCCGCGGTGGCCATCGTGGATGCCGCGCGCACCCTCGACCCGCGCGACTGGGAGATGGGAGTCCTCACCCGCGTGGTGCCGGCCGCGCAATTGCGCACCGGTGGGGCGGCCGCCTGGGGCGCCGCACACGATCCCTCGCGCCTCGTCGTCGTGCGTCCCGCCGATGCGGCGCGTGGCGCGTGGTGTGCCGACGTGCTGCTCCGGAGCGGCGCCTTTGCCCTCGTGGTGCTCGACGGGGCGCCGGCCGTCTCGCGCGCCGTGGCGGTGCGCCTCATGGGGCTCGCCCGCGAGCGCGAGGCCGCCTTCGTGGTGAGCGGCGCCCCGGGACAGGGGACGCACCTGGGAGGCGCGGTGCGCCTGCGCGTGGAGCGCGTGCGGGCGGAGGTCTTGATGGCACGACGCAGTGCGAGCCGGCCGGCGTGGCCGCTGCTCAATGCACCGGGACGGGAGCGCCTCGCGCGCACCGGCCCGGCCCCGCCGGCGCTCCGCCTGGCGTCCGTGCCGGTGAACGCCCCGCCCGGCGTCGTGGCGCGCCCGGTGGTGGTGCGCGTGGAAAAGGGAGGCCGACTCGACTCTGTGGAGGTGGACCGTGCAATCCGTGTGGCGCGTCGCCTGTGTGCGCATCCCGAGGTTCCCGATCGCCGCGCTGTGGCGACCGGCGCCGCCCGTGGCGCACGTGGTGGGCGCCTGGCAACTGGCGCTCGCGCTCGGCGATGCGGTGAAGCCCAACTCAACGACGGGACGTTCGCGCCCGCCACATCGTGCCCCTGAGCGGGGCGACCCGGCGGGCCCCACCATCAGTCCACCAACGGCATCTGCACGTCCATCACTCCGTCCGGAGCGACCGCAACCGGCCTGGGACACGATCCCCGTGGCCGTGATCGAATCCCAGCGCCTGCACACCGTGTCGGCCGCGGCGGCCGCCAAGCGGCTGCGCGCCGGCATGACGGTGGCCGAGGCACGCGCCCGCTGTGCCGACCTCACCCTGGTGCCGCACGACGCCACGGTGCTCACCGATGCGGTGCTGCGCGAGACGGCCGCGCTGGTGGCAGCGAGCCCGCAGGTGACGCCGGTGCCCGGCGCCCCCGGCACCTGGTGGGTGGGCGCCACGGGGTTCGATGCGGTGGGGGGCGAGGCGGCGCTCGCCCGCACGCTGGCCGAGATCGCGCGGGCGTGGCATCCCGAGGCCCGCGTGGCGATTGCCGACTCGTGCATCGTGGCGCGCGCTGCCACCTGGGGCGATGCCTCGGGGGCGGTGCGCCGCGGGGTGGCCACGCACGCGTGCGCGCACAGCGTGGTCGTGCACGCGGGCGCGAGCGCCGCCTACCTGGCCCCCGCGCCGCTGGCGCTCGTGCCCATGGACGCCGAGGTGCGCGAGGGGTTGATCGCGCTGGGGCTCGAGACGGCGGGAGCGTTTGCCGCGCTCGATCCCGAGGACGTGGAAGCGCGCTGGGGGGACGAGGGGCTCGCGGCGTGGCGCCTGGCCCGGGGCGACGACGCGCGGCGTCCGTCGCTCGTGCGCGCCGAGCGGCCGCGCACGGTGGGGGCGGAGTTGCCGACCCCATCGGCCACGCTCGAGCCGGTGCTCTTCCTGGTCCGCGCGGCGCTGGACCATCTCGTGACGGGACTCGTGGCCGATGCGCGCGCGGCGGCGGTGGTGGCGATCACCCTCACGCTCGACGACGTGCGCGCGGCGCTGCCGGAGCGGCGGCGCGCGCACACGGTGACGCGCGAGGTGCGCTGTCCCAAGCCGCTGGCTCGCGTGGCGCCGTTGTTCGAGCGATGCCGGGCGCTGCTCGACACGTGGGCGTTGCCGGCGCCGGTGATCGCCGTGGAAGTGGCGGTCACGGCCACCGCGCCCATGGGGGGCGAGCAAGGCGGCCTGCTCGATGCGGCGTGGCGCGACCCGGCCGCGGCCGATGCGGCGCTCGCGCGGTTGCGCGCCGAACTGGGCCCGGGCACGGTGGTGCGGCCGGCCGCGCGTGACGCGCACCGTCCGGAGGCGGCGGGGGTGTGGGAGGACGTGGCGCTGCTCGCGTCCCGGCCGGTGCCGCCGGCCAATGCCGCACCGGCGCTCGCCGATGGATTTGCCCCAGCGGGCGCCGCACCGGACGGCGACCTGGCGGGGGCGATGCGCACCCTCGCGCCGGCCGCGGCGGTGGAGGTGGAATGCGTGGCGGGCGCCCCCTGCGCGCTGGTGTGGCAGGGGCGGCGCGTGGTGCTCGCGCGCGTGCAGGGGCCCGAGCGGCTGGGGGGCGAGTGGTGGTCGTCGCCGTGGCAGCGCGACTACTGGCGCGGCGAGGGCGTGCTCGACGGCGACGCGCGGGCCGACGTGGTGCTGTACCGCGACCGGCAGTCCCCCGAGCGCGGGTGGTTCCTGCACGGGTGGGTGGACTGATGCGCGGCGCCGCCGTCCCGAGCGACGCGGGCGCCTTCGCGGGCCGGCCCGTGGGACGACTACGCGTCGAGCGGCTTCCCCTCGTGATCCGCGATCATCACCCACACGGTGCGCGTGCTGCGCGAGTAGAACAGGCGCACCGTCACGTCGCGCGGCGATTGCTTGAAGGCGAAGTGGTACTGGAAGGTCGCGTCGAGCGACTCGCGCACCACCCCCTCCTTGAAGCGGCCGTGGAACTCCCGGACCCTGGTGCAGGGGGCGACTTCGGTGAAGAAGTGCTTGCCGACCTGCGCCTGCTGGGGCAGCGACGCGAGGCGCGACTCGACGCGATTGTACTTGAGGATGCGTCCGCTCGTGTCGAGCTGGATCATGCCGTAGGGGAGCGCGTCGAGCTCCTCCGTGGTCATCTCGTCGGCGGCGTCGAGCAGCGCGTCGGTGGCCGCCTGATGGCGGGCGGGCGACGGCGCGGACGTGTCGGTCGGGGGCTGGGACATGGGTCTGCAGCGAACCGGGAACGAGGCGGTTCGGTTCCCGGGCGGGGTGCCGCGCGGGGGCGCGCGCCATCCGGCAGGCCCGGGCCGGGCATCGCATGACCGACGCCGAGGCGGGCTACGTGGAGTTGCACTGTCATTCCGTGTTCTCCCTGCAGGACGGCGCCGGGGAGCCCGAGGCGCTGGTGGCCCGCGCCGCGGCGCTCGGGATGCCCGCGCTGGCCCTCACCGACCACGACGACCTCGGCGGCGCGGTGCGGTTCGCGCAGGCGGCGAAGACCACCGGGGTGGGCGGCATCCTCGGAGTGGAACTCACCGTGCGCGTGCCGGCGCGCACGCACCTCGTGCTGCTGGCCGAGACGCGCGAGGGGTACGGCAACCTGTGCACCCTCATCACGCGCGCGCGGCTCGACACCCCGCGCGGCGATCCCTCGGTGTCGCTCGACACGCTGGCCCGCCATGCCGCCGGACTGGTGGCGCTCACCGGGTGCCCGCGCGGCTGGGTGCCGCGCCTGATCGCGCGCGGCGACGACGACACGGCCTGCACGGCGCTCGCCACCCTCTCGGACATCTTCGAGCGGCGCGTATGGGTGGAGTGCTGGGACCATCACCTTCCCGAGGAGCGCGCCATCGTGCGCGGGCTGCTGGCCTGCGCGCGCGCCCTCGCCCTGCCCTGGGTGGTGACCAACGACGTGCACTACACGCGCGCACGCGACCGGATCGTGCACGACGTGCTGCTCGCGCTCAAGCACCGGTTGCCACTCGACCAGATGGGGACGCGGCTCCGTCCCAATGGCGAGTGGTACCTGAAGGGGGCGGCGCAGATGCGCCGTCGCTGGCAGCACGACGACGCGGGGATCCGCGCCACCCTCGACGTGGCGGCGCGGTGCGCCTTCCGGCTGGGCGACCTGAAGCCGGCGCTGCCGGTGTTCGCGCTGCCGCCCGGCGTGGGGGCCGACGAGTACCTCGCGCGGCTCGTGGCGCAGGGGGCGCACGAACGGTGGGGACCGCCGGGCACGGCGCGCCGCACCCCGAAGCACGAGGCGCAGCTCCGGCACGAGCTCGGGATGATCTCGCGGCTCGGACTCGCGGGCTACTTCCTGATCGTGTGGGACATCGTGCGCTTCGCGCGGCGCGAGGGCATCCTCTGCCAGGGGCGCGGCTCGGCGGCCAACAGCGCGGTGTGCTACTGCCTAGCGATCACCGCCGTGGACCCGATCAAGCTCGAACTGCTGTTCGAGCGGTTCCTGAGCGAGGAGCGGCAGGAGGCGCCGGACATCGACATCGACATCGCGCACGAGGAGCGCGAGCGCGTGCTGCAGTACGTGTACGAGCGCTACGGGCGCGAGCATGCGGCGATGGTGTGCGAGCACATCACCTGGCGCGGGCGGAGCGCGGTGCGCGACGCGGCGCGCGTGCTCGGCTTCTCGGTGGAGCAGGCCGATGCGCTGGCGATGTTCAGCGACCGGTTCTCGGCCAAGGCCACGGCGGAGGCGCTGCGCACGGGGAGCGGGGCGGACCCGTTCGCGCCGGCGTGGGAGGACACGCGCGGGGTGGCGCACCACGAGAAGGAGCGCGATGCGGCGCGGGCACTGGAGCTCGCGGCGCGGCGGGGCGAGGCCGATCGCGTGGGGCAGGCGATGATGCCGGGGCGGCGGGCCGATGCGCAGATGAAGGACGAGCGCGCGGTGGCGGAGCGGCTCGGGCGGTCGCTGGTGAAGGGGACGGAGGCGACGACGATCGCGCGGCGGGTGAAGGGGGAGGCGCGGGCGGCGGCGGGGGGGAGGGAGAAGGGGAACGGCAACGGGAACGGCGACGGCAACGGCTTCACCACAGGGGCCCAGAGGACACAGAGGAGGGCGGAGGGTGAGGGTGGGGGGGGTGGGGGTG
>JANLSF010000762.1:0-3195 GCA_031362285.1 Gemmatimonadota bacterium
CGCGCCCCAACGTGAAGGGCGCCGTCGTCCCCCAACCGCCCGTGATCGGGCGCAAGAGCGAGTGATCGCACCACATGCAGACTGATCGTCACCCCGATGCCTCCCGCGCCGCCGCCGAGCCGGCGGCGCTGACTCGGCGCGACCTGCTGGCCGGTGCCGCTGGTGCCCTTGGTGGCGCCGTGATCGCGGGGCTTCCGTCGCTCGCGGGCGGACAGCAGGCCGCGGTCGCCGCTGCCGTCGCGGTGCCGCTCACACCACCGGCCCGACCGACCGTCCCGGCCGATGCCACCATCGTGCCGGGCACGCCGACCACCCCGGTGGGGACCCGCTCGCCGTTCGAGACTCCCGCGCGCACCCCGTACGGCGAGAACGTGGGCAACTCGCTCACGCCGCTGCAGAACCTGAGCGGCACGCTCACGCCCTCCGACCTCCACTTCGAACGGCACCACGCCGGCATTCCGGCCATCGATCCCGAGCGCCACCGCCTCGTGATCCACGGGCTCGTGGAGCGGCCGATCGAGTTCTCCCTGGACGACCTCAAGCGCTTTCCGCAGGTGACGCGCACCTGCTTCATCGAGTGCTCGGGCAACGGGCGCGCCGCCTTTCGCGATCCCAAGCCCGACATGACGCCGCAGAAGGTCGCGGGCCTCATGTCCAACACCGAATGGACCGGGGTGCCGCTGGCCGCGCTCTTCCGCGAGGCGGGGGTGAAGAAGGAGGCGCGCTGGTTCCTCGCCGAGGGTGGGGATGCGTGCCTGCTGAGCCGCTCGGTGCCCATGGAAAAGGCGTGGGATGATGCCCTCGTGGTCTGGGGCCAGAACGGCGAGCCCCTGCGTCCGGAGCAGGGCTATCCGCTGCGACTGTTGCTCCCCGGGTGGGAGGGGAACATCAACGTGAAGTGGCTGCGCCGCCTCGAGGCGGGCCCGCGCCCGTGGGCCACGCGCTGGGAGACCAGCAAGTACACCGACCCGCTGCCGAACTCCACCGCGCGCCAGTACTCGTTCGTGCTCGATGCCAAGTCGCTCATCACGTCACCCTGTGCCCCCGCGAAGCTCGCGGCCAAGGGGTGGCGATCGGTGAGCGGGCTGGCCTGGTCGGGGCGCGGCGCGATCGTCATGGTGGAAGTGAGCGTCGATGGGGGCCGCAGCTGGCACAAGGCGGAGCTCACCGGACCCGCGCTCACGAAGGCGTTCGTGGGGTTCCAGTACATGTGGAACTGGACCGGCGCCGCGGCCACCCTGCTGTCGCGCGCCACCGATGAAACGGGCTACGTGCAGCCCACCCGCGCCGAGCTCCTGAAGGTGCGCGGCCCCGGCACCGACTACCACTTCAACCAGATCGTGGGTTGGAGCGTTGGCGCCGACGGCGCCGTGACCTTCCAGGGGGAGAGCTGACCATGCGCCGCACCCTGACGATCGTCACGCTCGCCTGCGCGCTGGCCGCCTGCAACAAGGAAGCGCGCGACAAGTTCGGCACCGAGCGTGAAGGGCCCCCCTTTGCCAACTACGATGCCGGCGCCGTTCCCGGCGGACCGGGACCGGGCCAGTTGTACAAGCTCGGCGCCACCCCCGCCGAGTCGCTCGTGACCGCGTGGAACCGCGATGTGGGTCCCGATGGCGCCGAGTTGCCGCCGGGGCAGGGGAGCGCCCCCGAGGGCAAGGTGCTCTACGCGGCCAAGTGCGCGTCGTGCCACGGCGCCGAGGGGCAGGGGATGATGCCGGCCTATCCGCAGCTCGTGGGACGCGACCCGAAGGCCGAGAACTTCGTCTTCGCCACCAACGCCAAGCTGCCGCACACCATCGGCAACTACTGGCCCGATGCCACCACGCTGTTCGACTACATCCGCCGCGCGATGCCGCTCCTGCAGCCCGGATCGCTGAACGACCACGAGGTCTACGCCCTCACGGCCTTCCTCCTGGCCGCCAACAAGGTGCTGCCCGATTCCGCGGTGCTCGATGCCGCGCGCCTCAAGGCGGTGAAGATGCCGTATCATGATCGCTTCGTGCCGGATGATCGCACGGGCGGTCCCTACGTGAAGTAGTTCGTTTTCCCCTCGCCGCAGGAACACATCATGGCCACCAGCGCAGTTCCCCAGTCAGCCGGCGCGTCCGTCACGGCGGAGTCCAAGCTCCCGCCGTGGGCCACGCTCGGCATCATCTTCGGCCTCGTCGGCGCGGCGTCCATCGCGCTCTGGGGGCCGATCGGCGTCTCGGGCACGTACCCGCGCTTCATCGGGGCGATCGCGCGCGCCGTGGCGCCGGCCTATGCCGCCGACAACCCGTACCTCGTGAAGATGGGCGACTTCCTCAAGCCCGAGACGTACCTCGTGTTCGGGTTGCTCATCGGCGGCTTCCTCGCGGCACGGCTGGGCCACGCCAAGGCCCCGGCCATGGAGATGATCCACGCCGGCGACACGACCAAGGCCAAGCGCTACCGCGACGCCTTCATCGGCGGCTTCCTGATCGTCTTCGGCGCCCGCGTGGCTGGCGGGTGCACGAGCGGCCACATCATCTCCGGGATCATGCAACTGTCCGTGAGCGGGCTCCTCTTCGGGGCGGCCGTGTTCGCCACCGGGATCGGGTCGGCCAAGCTGCTGGGCGCCGCGCGCGCCGGGGGGGCCTGACCATGATGCCCGCCATCTATGCCCTGCTCGTCGGCGTCGCCATGGGCGCCCTCATCCAGCGCGTGCAGGCCTCGAGCCCGGGGATGATCGCCCGCAACCTGCGTCTCGAGAACATCTCCATCATCAAGTTCATGGCCACGACCATCGGCGTCGGGATGATCGCGGTGTACCTGCTCTCGCTCGTCGTCGCGCAGCCGCTGCACTTCGACATCAAGCCCACGTACGTGATCGGCGTGGTGGTGGGTGGGCTCATCTTCGGCGTCGGCTTCGGCGTGGGCGGCTACTGCCCCGGCACCTGCGTCGTCGGCATCGGTGAGGGGCGGAAGGACGCCATCCTCGCCATCCTCGGCGGCGTCACCGGCGCGCTCGCCTTCACCCTCGTCTACACGACGCTCATCGCGCCCATGGTGAAGCTGATGGACTTCGGCAAGATCACCCTGGCCGACGCGCTCCACCTGCCGGTCGTGCCGCTCGCGCTCGTGGTGGGCGCGATCTTCCTCGTGGTGGTGAAGGTGCTGCCCACGGAGTTCAAGAAGGCATGAGGGTGCGGCGCGCGCCGGAACGTTCCGGCG
>JANLSF010000768.1:0-2710 GCA_031362285.1 Gemmatimonadota bacterium
AACTTGCCGAGCGGCAGTGGCGCACTGCGGGGGTGCTGCCAGTGCGCCTCTCGGAGTTCGCGCCGCTCGCGCATGGCATGATGGAGCTCGCGGCCGGGCTGCACTGCTTCGTGGGGCCGCTACCGGCGCGAGCGAAGAAGCGCGGGCCAGGGGCGGTCGGTGACGAGTGACCCGACTGTCGCGGAACCGAGTAGGTTCCATGACCATTCCCGCATTTTGGGCGCGCCACCGTGACGGGGCGAGCCGACGCCTGACGCAGCCACGCCCGCTCCGCTCCCATGACGCCGCCCTTCGTCCGCCTCAGCTGCGTGGCACTCCTGGCGCTGGTGACGCTCACCCAGCCCGCGTCTCCGCAGTCGCCCACCTCGGAGAAGTCCAGCGCGAGCGCCGCCCCGGCGCTCGACAAGAAACCGGCGACGCTGGCGGAATCCTGGGACAACCTCGGGCTCCTGTACGCGGACAAGGCCAACCCCGTGCTGCAGGAACTCTGGTTCCTGGGTCGCTACCACGGGCAGGCGCACTCGTCGAACGCCACCGCGGGGCAGACCGAGTCGCGTTGGGAGGACCGGCGGTTCCGCATCGGCATGCAGGCGAAGATCGTCGACAAGCTGACGCTGCATGCCCAGATGGTGAGCGGGACCAACTTCCAGCCGTTCTACGCCGGCTTCACCGAACTGTGGGCGCAGTGGTCGTTCCATGACGCGCTCAACCTGACCGTCGGGCAGCAGAAGAACCGGTTCACCCACGACCGGAACGCATCGAGCCGCTACCTGAACTACATGGAGCGGGCGATGCTCACCAACATGTTCAACGTGGAGTACACCCCCGCCGTGACGCTGAGCGGGCGGTCGGGCAAGGTCAACTACTACACGGGCGTCTTCTCGAACGCGACCGGCACCGACATGGGCCAGGCGTTCACCGAGCTGACGTCGGGGTACAGCTACATCGCCCTCGTCACGTACGACCTGCACGAGACGGTGCCCACGAGCTCGGCGTTCCTGAGCGTGAGCTACCTGCACAGCGACGCGCGCGCGACCGCCACCAACATGAACCGGTTCGCCGACGGCGTCTCGGCGGCGGTGATCCTCACGCAGGGGCCGGCTTCACTGGTGACCGAAGTGACGACCGGGATGGGTGGCCCCGGCGGCAATGCACGCGGGCTCAACCTGCAGCCCAGCTTCTTCCTCACCGACCAGCTCCAGCTCGTGGGCCGCTACCAGGTGGCGAGCGCCGACCAGCCGGCGGGACTGCGCGCGCAACGCCGCTACGAACGCAACGTGGGCCTCACCACGGGTGATCACTACCAGGCGGCGTACGGCGGGCTGACCTGGTATATCGCCGGCCAGCGCCTCAAGCTGATGACCGGCGCGGAGTACGCCGAGCTCGGTGGCAAGGGCCAGTGGACCGGGATGGCGTCGCTGCGCCTGTATTGGGGGCCGCACTCGAACGGCCCGTTCCCGAGGGGGAAGACGCTGCACGGGGCGTGGTAGGCGGTCGTCGCTCAGCGCTTCTGCGGAATGAGCGACTTCGCGGCCCGTGACTCGGCTGCGGGGTAATCCAACCCGAGCGCGGCAGCCACCGTGGCCGCCACCTGCCCCTGCGTCACGCGCGCCGCGTTGCTGACTTCACCGAGCGCCGGTGCGCGCGCGCCGAACGTCGCAATCCAGACTCGCTCGGCACCGTCGACGGTGCGGCCGTGGTCGGTCCACTTGGCGCCGTCACCGCGCCCGTGGTCCGTGGTGACGATGAAGGTCACGCCGTCCTTGTACGCCGGCATGGCGCGCATGGTGGTCCACAGTTCCGCCACGAAGCCGTCCACACCGCGCGCACTCCGCAGGTAGAGGTCGTAGCGGCGTTCGTGCGCCCATTCGTCGGTCTCGCCGTAGCCCACGTACAGCGCGCGGGGCGCGTGGCGCTTCACCTGGTTGATCACGAGCGCCTGCAGCTGTGCGTCGAACGACATCCCCTGGCCCCACGGGCGCGTGGTGGTCGCGTACAGGCGGCGGAGCGTCGCGTCGTTCACGGACGGTGGGAGTGGCTCGTACGCGGAGTGCACGGGAAACCCCGCCCGCGCCTTGTTGAAGATGCGCGCGAACGCGTCCCACGAGCCGAAGGCGAGCACGCGGCCCTTGAGCGCCGGCTGCCGGTTCAGCCACTCGAACACGGTCACGTTCCGGTTGGGCGGGTCCTCGTTGCTGTTGATCTGGTCGTCCGGAAAGCCGGTCAACAGCTCGTTGTAGCCCGGGTACGAGAACTTCTTCCCGTTCGTGACCACGGCCTCGGCACCCTTGGTGGCATTGCCCCAGATCGTGCCGCCGGTCGTCACCTTCGTCCACACGAAGGGCCAGATCGCACGCCGGCGCGCGTCCGGGCTCTCGCGCCAGAAGTCCTTCGCGAGCGCGGCCGTGTCGGCAACGCCGCCGGCCTTCCCAATGAAGGCCGTGTCGGCGCCGGTGAACATCTCCTGCCAGCGGAAGCCATCGGTCACGATGAGCACCACGGCGGGGCCGCGTGCGCTCGCACGCTGTGCGTGGCCCGCGACGGGAAGGGCGGCGAACGCCAGAAGGACCAGCCAGCGTCTCCTCGCGGCTTCCAGGTGCCCTTCGCCACCTGCGGCACGAACTTCTCGATCCCGCGCGGCGGGAAGGCCAGCGTCTTTCCCTGCTCGGCGCTCTGGTACGCCGCCATGAGCAGCTTCGCCACCTCCACG
>JANLSF010000819.1:0-1718 GCA_031362285.1 Gemmatimonadota bacterium
GCGGGGCGGCCCATCGCGCCCTCGAGGGTGGGCGCGGTCTTGCTGTCACCGCCGCAGGCGAGGGCGAGGGCGGCGAGGAGGGCGACCAGGGGGTGGGAGCGCGACATCGGTGTCTCCGTGCAAAGGGGGGGACCCGGACGGTCGGAATAGTAGGGTCGCCGGTTCGAGGGCGCCATTGGTCCGACCGGCTCACGGAGCGCGGCCAGGCGCGGCGGGGGACGTGCGCCGTGGCGGACTCGGGCCGTAGCTTGGGCGCATGGCGTCGCCACGCGGGGTCCGGTCGTTCGAGGACGTGCGTGCGCTGTGCGCCGATTTGCCCGGCGTGGAGGTCAGCACCTCGTACGGCACGCCGGCGCTCAAGGTGAAGGGCAAGTTGCTGCTCCGCATGCACGGCAAGCTGCCGGCGCTGGTCATTCCCACCACCTTCGACGACCGCGATCACCTGCTGCGCGAGTGGCCGAAGGAGTTCTTCTTCACCGAGCACTATCGCGGCTATCCCACGGTGCTCGCGCACATGGCCACCGTGAACCGCAAGCGGCTCGCGCAGTTGCTGCGCGATGGCTGCCTGCGCCTGGCGTCGGCCAAGCGCTAGCATGCCCGAACGACTGGGCGAACTCGCGCGGTTGTTCCTGCGCCTCGGGCTCACGGCGTTCGGCGGGCCCGCCGCGCACACCGCGCTCATGGAAGACGAGGTGGTGCGCCGCCGCCAATGGATGACGCGCGAGGCGTTCCTCGACACGGTGAGCGCCTGCAACCTGATCCCGGGGCCCAACTCCACCGAGCTGGCCCTGCATATCGGGCGGCTGCGCGCGGGTTGGCCGGGACTGCTGGTGGCAGGCGTCTGCTTCATCCTGCCGGCGGCGCTGATCGTGGGAGCCATCGCGTGGGGGTACGTGCGCTACGGCGCGCTGCCGCAGGTGACGAGCGTACTGGCCGACGTCACGCCGGTGATCATCGTGGTGGTGCTGCAGGCACTGGTGCGGCTGGGGGCCACGGCGCTCAAGTCGCTGACGCTGTGGGTGATTGGCGTGGCGGCGATTGTGGCCGTGGCACTGGGTGTGCACGAACTGCTGGTGCTGCTCGGCGCTGGGGTGCTCGCTGCGGTGGTGCGTGAGCGGCCTCGAGGCGTTGCCGTGGCGAGTCTCGCCGTGCCGTTCGTCCTCCCGTCATTCACGCTGCTCCCCGCCGCACTCGCCGTCCCGGTTGCGCCCGCTGCCTTCTCCCTCGGCGCCCTCTTCACCGTCTTCCTCAAGATCGGCTCCGTGCTGTTCGGTTCCGGCTATGTGCTCCTCGCCTTCCTGCGCACCGACCTCGTGGAGCGACTCGGCTGGCTCACCGAGCGGCAACTGCTCGACGCCGTCGCGGTGGGCCAGGTGACGCCGGGGCCCCTGTTCACCACCGCCACCTTCGTGGGCTACCTCATGGGCGGCGCGAGCGGCGCGGCGGTCGCCACCATCGGCATCTTCCTGCCGGCGTTCGTGTTCGTGGCGCTGAGCGGTGCGCTGGTGCCGAGGTTGCGACGGTCCCCCACCGCCGGCGCCGTCCTCGACGGCGTGAACGTGGCGTCGCTGGCGCTCATGGCGGCGGTGAGCTGGCAGCTTGGCCGCGCGAGCATCACCGGGCCGGTGTCCATCGTGCTCGCGCTGGTGAGCGCGGTGCTGCTCATCCGGTTCAAGGTGAACCCCACCTGGCTGGTGGCGGGGGGCGCGGTGGTGGGG
>JANLSF010000826.1:0-1810 GCA_031362285.1 Gemmatimonadota bacterium
CTTTTGGTAGTGGCATGCCGAGTTTGCTGGCTTCTTTGTTATCGAACTCAATAAATACGCCTACTTTCATCTTAGTGCCGATTTCGCCATATTGGCCTGTGTAAAAGTAATCTTCGCAGCCGGTGTCGATGGTGCGCTTGATGATCTCCTTCCAGTCGTCCTTCGACTCGACCATGAGCGAGGCGATCAGCGCACGATCGGGATAGCGCCGCTTCACTTCCTTGATCTCGCGCAGGTTGAGCTCGAGCGGCCGGTCGGTGATCAACTCGATGTTGTTGAAGCCGGCCATCTTCATGCCGCCCAGCGCGACCGCGCCAAAGCGACTCGACGTGTCGACGATGGGCTCGCCCAGCGTCTTCCACACCGCCCCACCCCAACCGGCGTCGAAGGCGCGCATCACCTGCTCGCCCGTGTTGGTCGGCGGCGCCGAGGCGAGCCAGAACGGGTTCGGGGACTTGATCCCCGCAAAGTCGATCGACAGGTCCGCCATGCTGCTTCCCCCCTTCTGGAGCCCTTGCCCGGTCTGCCGAAGGTCGTTCCTTCCCTGGCGGATCGATGATTGTGTGACTCACAAACTATGATGTGCCATGTAGTTACGACTACACGTCCGGAATACCAGTCAGATTCCGATAAATCCACTGGTCCTGGGACGAGTCGTTTTACACATGCCCGGCCATCATCGGCGCATCCGGCTCCACGGTGAGGCCGCACGCCGCGGCGATCGCCCGCGCCGCACGCTTGCCGTCCTGGACGGCGGTGACGACCAGCTCGCCGACTCCCGTGCCGTCGCCGCCGGCGTAGACCTTCGGGTTCCCGGTGCGCCCGGTGAGCGGGTCGGCAACGATGCCACCCTTCGGTTCGCACACCACGCCCTCGAACCCGGCAACCGCGGCGGCCTCGGGCTTCGCCTGGCCGATCGCCACGAGCACGAGGTCCGCTTCGAGCTTCCGGCCGTCGGTCAGCACGATCGCGGCAAGCGAACCGTCGACGCGACGCACGAACATTTCGGGCACCGCGCGCTCGATCAGTCGCACGCCCTCTTCGCGCGCGTGCAGCAGCTCGTGCCCGTAGCCGGACATGTCGGCCTCGCTGCGGCGGTAGGCGAGCGCCACGTCGGGCACGCCCAGGTGTGCCAGTTCGCGCACCGCGTCGATCGCCGTGTTGCCGCCGCCGATCACGACCGCCCGCTGGACGGCGCCGAGAGCGAAACCCGGCTCGTTCTTCAGGCGCTCGATCCAGGCGGTCGCACCGTTCACGCCCGGGCCGTCCTCGCCCGGGATGCCGAGCTTCGAGTCCGCGCCCAGCCCCACGCCGAGAAACACGGCGTCGAAGTCCTGCAACAACTGCGCGGCCGTGACATCGCGACCGATCTCGACGCCCGTTCGGATGGTCACACCGAGCTCGCGCACCAGGTCCACTTCGCGCAGCGATCCGTCGACGTGCATCTTGTACGGGGCCACGCCGGTCGTGTTGAGCCCGCCGGGCAACGCGCGCTTCTCGAAGACGGTGACCGCAACGCCTTCGAGCGCCAGGTAGCCCGCGCAGGCCAGCGACGCCGGCCCGGCGCCGACGCAGGCGACCTTCTTGCCGTTCGCGGGCTTCTTGCGCAGGAGCGTCGCCGCGTCGCCGCGCTCGAACGCCGCTTCGACGGCGTAGCGCTGCAACCGGCCGATCGCGATCGTCTCGTGGCCCTGGTGCTGGTGGACGCACGCCCCCGCGCAAAGGACCTCGACCGGGCAGACGCGCGCGCAGGAGTAGCCGAGCAGGTTCGCCGACAGGATGGTGCGCGCCGAGCCCTTCAGGTTGTCGG
>JANLSF010000838.1:0-7114 GCA_031362285.1 Gemmatimonadota bacterium
TCGCGCCATGCGGAGGACGTGCTCCGGCTTTCCTGGACCTCTGCGTTGACGTTGAACGAACGCCAACTCGCCCTGCTCGCACACGCCCTCCGCACTCACATGGCCTCGTACACCGTCGAGTCGCATCGCACGTCGCACGGCGTCGCGTACCAGACGGCGCGCACGGACTTGCTCAGTCTGGCGAAGGATGGATTGCTCGAGAAGCGGAAGCGAGGCAACAAGTTCGTGTTCGTGCCCTCGCATGAACTGCGCAAGCGTGTCGTCGAACGACAATGAGCGACTACCTCGCTTTCTGTCAGTCCCGGTCACCATCCTTGCGTGTCCACGATGGCAAGGGACATACTCTTACCGTCACTCCCCTGTGCCGACGCCGGTGCGGGCCTGCCCTGACCTCCGCCCGGCCCCATCCTGGACATGCCGTTCCTCTCGGTCCGTACGGACGCCCGACCGCTCGCTGACACGGCGCCCGCCGGACTCACCGCGGTCGCCCTATTCCTGGGCCACGGTGGCCAACCGCTGGAAGTCGCCCACTTCCGCGCCTCGACACGTCCGGCGACGGCCACACTGCACGCCCTGCACGACGCCCGCCGCGGCCGCCGAGCCTCCCACGTCGTGATTGTGGTGACGTACGGCGCACGCAACGAGCATGCTGCCTTTGGCATCGCCTTCGGCGACGAGTGGACAACGAGCCGCGCCGCAATCGAATTAGCGCAACTCGAGCGGGTGATAAGCGCCGCGCTTGAGGCACCGGATCGCCACACCGCCATCGCACTCCTCCGCGACAAGCTCGCCAAGCTGTCGGCCCCCGTGCCCGGGGTGCGGAACGCCGGGCTGTTCGCCACGCATGAACTCGAAGCCGGCGTGCCGACCCGCGCCGACTTCGCCGCCGCCGCCGCCCTTGGCCAGCGGCTACTCACGGCGCGCGGCAAGCCGCTACTGGAGCGCTTGGGCTTCGCAATCGAGCCACTCCCTGGCCCCGGGGCCATCCTCAAGGCACGCGATACCGACATGGCGGTCGCGATCTTTCTCGAGCGCGCCGACGAGATCGAGCCGTCCAGCCCGCTCTTCGACGGCCTGAGCCCGGTGTCGTGGGCACTCGCGAAAGCCGACCAGAAGAATCTGGACTACGTGGTGATCACGGCCGGGCCGATCGTCCGCGTGTACCCGGTCAAGCCCGGGATCGGCACGGGGCGTCGCGGACGCACCGAGACTTTCGTCGAGCTTGACCTCACCCTGCTCGCCGGCATTCACGCCGCCTACCTCCCGCTCCTCGCCTCGGCCGACGCCCTGCTCCCGGGCGGCAGCTTTGCCCAGGTGCTCGAGTCGTCGCGCCGGTATGCCGCAGACCTGGGGGCCAGGCTCCGGGAGCGCGTCTATCGCGACGTCATGCCCGCCCTGTGCGCCGCGTTCGTGAAGGCGCAGCAGCTGCGACGACCAACCCGCGAGCGGCTGTCGCAGACGTTCGAGATGGCGCTCCTCACCCTGTTCCGGCTGCTGTTCGTGGCGTACGCCGAAGACAAGGAGCTGCTCCCCTTCAACACCAACGAGGGCTATCGCGAGCACTCGCTCAAGCACATGGCGCAGCGGCTCGCCCGTGAACGCGAGGCGGGCACCGCGTACGGTACCGTGGACCAACTCTGGACCGCCGTCAGCCAGCTCTGGAAGGCGGTGGACATGGGGAACCCGGCATGGGGAGTCCCCCCGTACAACGGTGGCCTGTTTGCTGCTGGCGACGCTGCCTCGCCCGCGGCGTCCGCCATCTCGCAAGTCTCGTTGCCCGACACGGCATTCGCGCCGGCGCTGGCGGCGCTCTTGCTCGACGATACGGGCGACGGGCACGCCGGACCCGTGGATTTCCGCGCCCTCGGCGTGCGTGAGTTCGGCACCATCTACGAGGGGCTACTTGAGCAGGAGCTCAGCGTCGCCGAGACAGATCTCACCATTGATCGCAAGACGCAAGCGTACGTCCCGGTTCCTCAAGGCCCAGTCAAGAAGACGAAGCGGGGCGAAGCGCCTGCCATCGGCGAGCCGATGGTACGATCGGGCGCGATCTACCTGCACGACAAGAGCGGGGCGCGCAAGGCGAGCGGTGCCTACTACACCAAGGACTTCGCGGTCGAGCATCTGCTTGCGCGCGCTCTGGACCCGGCCCTCGCCGAGCATCTGGCGCGCCTCGACGCGCTGTCCGACGATCGCGACGCCGCCGCGAGGTTCTTCGATTTCCACGTGGCCGACATTGCCATGGGCTCCGGGCACTTCCTGGTCGCGGCCGTGGATCACCTGGAGCGTGGCCTCTCCGGCTACCTCGCCAGGCGGCATCTGCCCGGCGTACGCGACGAACTGCTCAGCCTCCGCTCTACCGCCATCAGCGCGCTCGGCGCCACCTGGCAGGGCGAACCGATCGAAGACACGCAATTGCTGCGCCGTCAGATTGCGCGCCGGTGCATCCATGGCACCGACCTCAATCCGCTCGCGGTGGAGCTCGCGCGCCTCTCCCTCTGGATTCACACCTTCGTGCCGGGGCTGCCGCTGTCGCTGCTGGATGCCAACCTGCTCGTGGGGAACGCGTTGGTTGGTGTTGGCACGCGCGCCGAAGCCCAGGACCTGCTGTCGGGCGGGGAGCTGTCCGACCTCCAGGGGCGTCAGGAGATGTCGCTCTTCTCGTTGACGGCGGAAGAACTGCTGGCCAAGGCACGTGAGCCGGTGGAGAAGCTGGCGCGGTTGGCCGAGGCCGACGCACGACAGGCGAAGGACGCGCGCAAGCTTTATGCGGCGCAATTGGCAGCGGTCAAGCCTACCAACGATCTGCTGACCGTTCTGGCCGCCTCGCGCATTGACGACAAGCTGGCGAACGCCGTGCGGGATCAGCAGGTGACCAAGGCCCTGGCCGCGGGGCAGGGGCTCGACGCGGAGCTGGTCCGCCGCGCCGAGCGTGCGCTCAAGGGTCTCAGGCCGTTGCACTTTCCAACGGCTTTTCCGCAGGTCTTCCTGCGGAAGCGCGAAGGGTTCGACGTCATTCTCGGAAATCCTCCTTGGCAGGAAGCGACCATCGAAGAGCTGGCCTTCTGGGCGCGGTTCGAACCCGGGCTTCGGGGGCTCGGCCAGCGCGAGCGGGTAGCGCGGCTGGCTGTGCTCAAGCGGGAGCGCGCGGAGCTGGTGCCACTGTTTGAAGAGGAGCAAGCGGAAGCCGAGCGAATGCGCGCCGTGTTGACCACCGGACCCTATCCTGGGATGGGGACGGGCGATCCCGACCTGTACAAGGCATTCTGCTGGCGCTTCTGGTCGTTGGTCGCGGTTGATGGCGGACGAGTGGGGGTGGTGTTGCCGCGATCCGCGTTTTCGGCCAAGGGGTCCACGGAGTTCCGGAAGCGGTTGTTTGCCTCGGCGCGGGAGGTGGACATCACGATGCTGCTCAACAGCGGCGGATGGGTATTCGATGAGGCCGAGTTCCGCTACACGATCGGCCTGGCGGTCCTGACGCGCGGGCTGCACGCGCGACCTCGCGGCGCGCAGGTGGTGCTCGACGGGCCGTACCCGAGTCTTGCGAGCTATCGCTCTGGCGTGATGCGCGTGGCCGAGCGGTCGCGCTTTGACGGTAGCGAGATCGGCGAGTGGAACGATGCTGCGGCTCTGCCGCTGCTGCCGCAACCGGCGTCGGTGGACGTGTTCCTGAAGCTGCGGCGCCACCCGAGGCTTGACCGGAACGTGCACGGGGAGTGGCGCGCGCGGCCGTACGCGGAGCTGCACGCGACGAACGATGCGGGGTTGATGGACCTTGAGTCTGAACGACGTCCGCGGGGGTATTGGCCGGTGTACACAGGGGAGTCGTTCGATCTCTGGACGCCGGACACGGGCAAGTATTACGGCTGGGCGGAGCCCGCGACAGTGATGGCGGAGCTGCAGGCGCGACGCGTAGCAGGACAGCGACGCGAGAATTCACCCTTCGTTGAGTTTTCTCGTGATTGGGCGGGAGACCAGCGGACGCTCCCCTGCCAACACGCGCGCGTCGCATTTCGAGACGTTTCACGCGCGACGGATTCACGGACTTTTCGGGCGGCCCTCGTACCGCCTCACGTCTTCCTGACGAACAAGGCCCCGTACTTTCTCCTTCCGCGCGGTAGCACGGACGACGAGGCTTACCTGCTCGGGATGCTATGTTCGCTGCCATTCGACTGGTACGCGAGACGATTCATCGAGACTAGTCTCAACTACCATATCCTGAATTCGTTTCCCGTTCCGCGCCCACGGGTGGCTAGTCCGCTGCGCCTACGCGTGATCGCCATCGCCTCGCGGCTGGCCGTCGGCAACGACCCGCGGTTCGCCGCCTGGGGGGCGGCCATCGGCATCGTCCCGTCGCCGAGCGAAGCCGATGAGCGGCAGGCGCTCATCCACGAGCTCGACGCTGTTGTCGCGCGGCTCTACGGGCTGACCGAGGCCGAGCTGCGGCATGTGTTCCAAACGTTCCACGAAGGGTGGGACTACGAGGCGCAGCTCCTGGACACGTTGAAGCAGTTTGCTCGGCTGGAAGCGCCATGAGCGGCCATGGCGGGACCTCGATGGCGGTAGACCGCCACTTGGTCGGCGACTTCTTCTGCTTCGCCATTCCAACGCTCCGATCGGGGGGCTGTCCGGTCGAGGTCTTTCGGGAAGGCGAGGACCTGTTCTACAGCTACCAACTTCCCGCCGGCTCGCTTGACATTTGGCGCGAGAATCTTGGCCGGCTTCAGGCGGCAGAGTTGGAGAAAACGACGCTCTTCGCCTGGGCGACCGCACCGGCAGTCGGCGATCACGACGAAGATCACCTGCGATCGCGAGCATACGATTTGTTCCTCGGCCTATTGATCGCGGTGCCATTCTTCGCGGCGGGGCAATTGACTGCCATGGGCGGGACGCGGACGGAAGGGGCGCCCTCCGTACGCTCGCACAGGCGGTACGCCAGCACCTACTACACCGAGGGAACGCCCGTCGTCGCGCTTACCGAAGAATATCTGGCTCACGCGGCACGCGTCGCTGCCGCTTTGCAGCAGCATCCAGCGCTTCCACACAGAATGATTCGAGCGATTCGAGCGTTCCGGTTGGGCTGCGAGGCGCCCGAGCTCGATTCGCGGCTGCATCAGTTCGTGCGGGCCATCGATGGTTTTGTCGCGTCAAGGAAAGGAAAGGGGAAGTCGGATTTCGTGGACAGGATATCCCGCTTGGTTGACGCAAGCGCAGCTGACCTCCAGGAGCTGTACAAGATTCGCAGCAAGGTCGAGCACCTTCACGGTCCGTTCGAAGGCTTGGGATCGGTGACCGATCCACTCCGCCAGCTGCGAGTGCGGACGATCGAGGCCGAGGCGATCGCGCGCTACCTGATCTTCGAGTATCTCATGCACCCGGCTGTCTGGGCGAACTTTTCCACGCAGGCGACCGCCGAGGACTTCTGGTCGAGCCCCAGTTTCAATGCGTCCGAATTGGTAACGTCGACACTCGACCTAGGCCCTCTTCGCGGAACTATCTGATGGCCATTCACGCGTTCGCCATCAGCGCGTAGCTGCTCGTAAACCGTTGCAACCACGTGTGATAGCGCGCAAAAGCTTGGGTTTCTACGCGAGTTTCGCGATCGGGCAACCGAAGGTCCTTGTTGCGGACCTCGTAGGTCCATATCGCGGACGCCAGTGTATCGGCCCGCGAGAAAGCGGACTTCAGTCGCGATCTGGCACCCGAGTGCCCGCGCTACGGACACTTCACCAAGAAACGGCGGCACACGCGTTGCCGTAAAACAGCATTGACAGTGCCGTAATACGGCACTATCATCTAAGACAATGCCGAACAAATACATAGCACGGGCGGCTGAGGTCGCAACAGCTCGAATGATGACTGTTTTGCCGGTCGTTGTCGTGACCGGCGCTCGGCAAACCGGAAAGAGCCGGATGACCAAAAAGCTCGCGCAAGCCGCCGGGCACCACATTGTCACGCTCGACAACCTGGAAGTCCGGGCATTCGCCGAGCGCGCCCCAGCCCAATTTGTTCGCCAGGAACCTCGCATGCTGATTGACGAGGTCCAACGCGTTCCTGAACTCCTGTTGGCCATCAAGGAAGCCGTAGACGAGGAGCACCAATCCGTCCCCGGCCGCTTTCTGGTGACCGGGTCGGCGAACCTGCGCCTGATGCGAACCGTCAGCGAGTCACTCGCTGGCCGCGCTGGCTACGTCACCCTCTACCCGACCAGTCGGCGCGAGCGTCAAGGTCTGGGAGCGGTCGGTGACTGGACGCGCCTCTTCGAGTCCCCCGCAGAGAGTTGGCCGACCTGGCTGCGCAATCAATCCACTCCCACAGCCGACTGGATTGAGGCGGCGCGAACAGGCGGATTCCCGCACCCCGCCCTCAACCTCGACGCGAGTGGCCGTGCGGACTGGTACGCCGGCTACGAAGCCACGCTGTTGGAGCGCGACCTGCGCGAGATTCGCGCAGTCGAAGAGCTGTCCGACTTCCGCCGATTCATGCAAGCACTCGCGCTGCGCTCCGGCGCTGCGGTGAATCTCACCGACATCTCGCGCGACCTTGGGCTCCCGGCGCGCAACCTGCGCAACTGGCTCGAGATGCTCGAGGTCCTGTATCAGGTTGTGCGGCTCCCGGCATACACGCGACGCCGGTCTGCCCGCCTGAGGACGCGGCCGAAGCTCTACTGGGTGGACTCCGGCCTGGCCCTGCACGTGGCGCGTGAGTCGGCGCCGCGTGGCGTACACTTGGAGACCATGATCCTTGCCGACCTCCTAGCCTGGGCCGCGCTTGATCGCGAGCGGCCCGCCATCTACTACTGGCGCGATGAAGCCAACCGTGAAGTCGACTTCGTCATCGAACGAGCCGGCAGGGTCGTGGCCATCGAGATCAAGGCCACCGCGCGCCCCCACCCTGACGACTGGAAGCACCTGAAACACTTCCGCGATGAGTATCGGACCGAGTGCCACGGTGTCCTCCTGCTCCACGGAGCCAAGGACGTGTCTCGGCTCGGCGACCAGATGGTCGCCGCACCGTGGTGGTCCATCACATGACGGTACCCAACCCGGTCCCGCACCAGCCGGAGTTCGTGGACAACCGCGGCGACAACACCCTCGCTGCGGCGCTCACGGTG